>NZ_JBGSXS010000332.1:0-29337 GCF_041751335.1 Aquiflexum sp. | reverse complement strand
CCCAGACAAAATTGCTGACATCCACCTCGGAATCCATCAAAACATCAATTTCCGCTTTTGCAGTATTCCATGGTCCCGTATGCGACACGATCAACAAACCTGTTTCCAAATGGGTAATGGCCGCAGCCTGTACTAGCTTCTTGTCCATTTCAGAAAGCTGGGCTCTATCATTGACAGAGATCTTAATAAAACCCGGAATAATCCCGGTATCCTCAATTCCTTCTTCAAATTCCCGTATCCACCTCTCGGCCAATTCTTCGGCTGATTCAGAAAAGGCATGTTCAGGCAGGTATTTCCCCCCAACTGCACCGTAATATCCTGTGTTGGTGATGAACCGGATTCCTGTCAGATCAGTCAGCTTTTGAAGCAGTATAGGATCTTTCCCCAGATAGCTTGGGGTGCATTCGATGATAGTTTTTACCCCTTTTGATTTGATCTCCTCCAAAAATGGAAGCACCCGCTGTACCACAGAATCTTTGTCCCATCGGTGATATCCCGTGGAATCGGCTCCGATAAAATCCACCAGAATATGCTCATGGATCAAGGTCAAACCCATTTCATCGGGACTGATTTTTCCGGAGACAGTTTGGATGTAGGAAGATGCTGACTTTTGCTCAGTACAGGACAAAATGATGAAAATAAGCATGAGGGTGATGATGTTTCTTTTCATATTCTTTGTGGTAAGGTGGAAAATGAAATTAAGGATAATTTTTTCAGCTTTGTCAATTTAAATTGACAAAAAGTTAAGACATACCTATTTTTGATAGTCCCTTTAGGGACATTATATAGGTAGAAAAAACGATTAATGATAGGTATTTGTGCCTTTAGGTACAAAATATATTCCGTACCTAAAAGCACTGCAGATTAATTTGCAAGTTCAAATTTTACCAATATTTTGTCCCTAAAGGGACGGAATCGAAATCTTTATCTTGAACTCGATTTAAAATCAGCAATTATTCAAATTGCTTCAAAATGTTATTTTTTTTAAGAGATTTTAATCCACCGCTTCACTCCCATTCTCCCCTTCAAAAAGTGTTTCCAATTCCACTGCCTGAATTTTCTCTACTTCTTCCAGATACCTGCTAAAAACCGCAGTACTTCCGTTGGTGAGGTAAACTTTTTCTGCTTCGGTTGACTTGATGGCTGAAACTAATCCTTCCCAATCCGCATGGTCAGAGAGTACAAATCCGGCATCAGCAGCCCGTCTGCGTCTTGCACCTCGGATATTCATCCAACCTGAACATATCCCCGTCCGGTAAGGTGAAAACTTTTTCATCCACGGACTTCCCATTGCGGAAGGCGGGGCAATGATCAATGCACCTTTAAACCTGCTTTTGGGTATTTCCTGCGTCACTTTTGGAATATCTATGATTTTTACCCCATTGGCTATCAAAGCCTGATTGGTGTTCCAAACAGCCCCATGGGCAAATACCTCCCCTATCGAATAATCTAGGTGATTGATAATACGCTGGGCTTTTCCCAATGAATAGGCAAATACCACTGAATTGCGTCCCTGTTCTGTATTTTTTTTCCACCAATCGTTCAGGCTTTCAAAAATCTCCTTTTGGGACTGCCATTTATAAATGGGCATTCCAAAGGTGCACTCCGACACATATTCATGGCATTTGACAGCTTCGAAAGGAGCAGAAAGCCCATCGTCCTCAACTTTATAATCTCCGCTAACTACTACTATTTTTCCCTTATATTCCAACCTGATCTGGGAAGATCCCGGGATATGTCCTGCTGGATGAAGAGAGACTTGTACACCATTGATTTGAATTGGCACATTGTAATCCATGGTTTCCAAGGAAATCTCCTGGCCCAACCTGAGCCTCATAACCTCAGCCGAATGGTGGTGGGCAAGGTAATGTTTCATCCCATACCGGGAATGGTCAGAATGGGCATGAGTAATGATCGCCTTTTCCACAGGCTTCCAAGGATCAATAAAAATATCCGCCTGAGGGCAGTATAATCCTGAAGGTGTGAGTTCTAGAAGGTTCATTTTATCGTTTTTTTATCGACTTCTATGCCAGTTGTGACCGATGTCGGATGACCTATGTGTGCCACTGAATACTGCCTACTGACCACTGAAAACTGCTGGATACCTAAAGCAATTCCTCCAGTTCCTTCCCCGGTTTTGGATAGCTTAATTTAGACAATCTTTTGCCAATATGGTATTCATCCAATCCTGAGACGGTCACTGTGCCCAATGCATTCAAATCCAGAGAGCCATCTTCCCGAAGTCCTTTTTCATCTACACGGATATGTTCGATGGCACCAATGACCATTTCTGTGCCATTTACTTTTAGAGTTTGGGTTTCTAACAATTGACATCCAACCTGTAGTGGACTTAATGATACAAAAGGCGCATAAAAACCATCAAGATAGTATTCTTCCAACCCTGTCGCCTCAAATTCAGAACCTTCATACCTGGCGGCAGTCTGATGGGCCTGTTTATAAAAATCTGGTGTTACATGATTGAGTGTGAAAAATTCCGTCTCTATGATGTTTTCCAATGTATGCCTTTCTACAGTATGAGGTCTAAACAGCACACCAACCAAAGGCGGTGATGCTCCTATGTGAAAAACCTGTGAAAAGGGTGATAAGTTGGTGATGCCTGATTTACTTTTTGTCCCGATGAGGTTAAGACTTTTGTATCCTGCTAACGAATTGATCAGATCTCTTCTAAAAAATGATTCAGCCTCCATGACAGAGGCCTTATTGAAATACTTCATCATACCAAAATCGCTTCTTCGATGGAATTGCAGTATTTGATATCAAGTAAATGAATAATATTATCCGGATTGTTTTTCATGATCTGTTCTTTGGCTATCATCACCATCTTCTCAAACCATTTTTCATCTGGAAGAATTTTTCTGTGTTTATGCAGGCCTAGTTCCAACATCTTATTTTTCCAATTGAGGAAATACCATTCCATACTGGGCTGGTGAAAAGCTCTTAAGGATCTTTTGTCGAAAATGAATTTTTCATACTTGCCATTTTCAACTATTTTTGAAATTTCACTAAAAACTTCCTTGAAATCATCAATAGGAATATAATCTGTAAGCAATTCACAAATGATCATTCCTTTTCCCTGATTGGCAAATACCTTTGCATATTTGATTTCGAACATCAGCTCGAAATTATTGAATTCTATGGCACTGGCTGTAATATTCATGATGACGATGGATTAGTGAAATGAACGGTTCTTTAAATGGTGACCATTGGTGACTTCCGCTTTAAAACTTCCCAAGTTCTCTTCAAGACGAATGGCATAGTCCAAGGTTGTTTTAATAAGTTCCTGTTGGGATTGAATCTGTTCCTTCAATCTTGCCAACTCCCTGTTCATATCTGCCAATTTGATTTCATATTCTCTTTTGAGCCTTTCCTTTTCAATTCTGGCTTTTTCCAGTTCTTCCTTGAAAATCAAAAATGATTCTGGTGGAGTCCTCATAATGTCTGTACTTTATACTTAGGGACAATACCCTAGATTTATTACACATTTAACCCATAAATTGTTTAAAAAAACATTGCTGTAAGCTTATCTGATAGCACTCATTCCACCGTCAAGATGAAGCACTTGACCTGTCATCCAGCTTGCATCTTCTGACAACAGATAAAGGGCGGCAGAAGAAATATCCTCAGGCTTGCCATATCTGCCAAGTGGATGTCGCTTATTTGAAGCTTCTTTTTTATCGTCTGACGAAAGTAACTGATTGGCTAAAGGAGTATCTGTCAAAGAAGGGGCAATTACATTTACCCGGATTTTATTAACAGACCATTCAGCAGCCAAAGATTTTGCAAGCCCTTCCACCGCTCCTTTTGCACTGGAAATAGAGGAATGAAAACCCAATCCAACTCCCACTGCAACAGTACTGAACAGAACTACTGAAGCACTGCTGGATTTCTTCAGCCCTTTCATACAATTCAGTAAAACCCTTACTGCACCCAATACATTCACATTATAATCATTTTGGAAATCTTCTATACTGAATCTATGAAAAGGTTTCAAATTGATAGTTCCGGGACAGTAAACCAAACCATCAATAACTTCTGGCAGGTTTTTTATTGTATCAAAATCCTTAGTCACATCCAATTGACTATCGCCTTCCTGACTCCTTGAATAACTGAAGACATGAGATCCTAAATTTTGTAATCTTTCTACCAAAGCTGCTCCTATTCCGGAGTTTCCTCCAATTACTACAATGTTTTTATTTTTCATTTTTTGGTTTTATTTAAATAATCAATGTGACACAAAATTGTTTTGCTAAATTATTAATCTTTACAATCTGCGGTTTAACCTACCATTTCGGATCAAAAACTTTTATTCTTTTCCAAATACTTGATGTCAACTTAAAACTAAATGCTCATCTAATTAAAAAACCGGACATTTCTGACCGGTTTGATTTGGTTTAGCTTTCAATATATATTTTTAGAGGCTAATATATTTCATCAATTCAGCCCGTGAATTTTCATCTTTTTCAAATTTTCCACTGTAGAAAGAAGTTACTGTAGAACTGTTGACGTCTTGTACTCCTCTTGTGGATACACACATGTGATGTGCATCAATGATTACAGCTACATCGTCGGTTCCAAGAGCTTCCTTGAGATCGTTTCCTATCTGCATTGTTAACCTCTCCTGAACTTGAGGCCTTTTAGCGTAGTATTGAACAATACGATTTATCTTAGATAACCCAATTACATTTCCATTTGAAATATAAGCTACATGCGCCTTACCGTAAATAGGTACGAAGTGGTGTTCACAGTTAGAGAAGAAGGTAATATCCTTTTCAACTAACATTTCATTGTATTTATACTTATTTTCAAAGAGTTTAGCATCTGGCTTGTTCTTTGGATCTAGACCGCTAAAAATTTCTTTGATATACATTTTAGCAACTCTTCTGGGTGTTCCTTTCAAACTATCATCGGATAGATCAAGTCCAAGAACGTGCATAATTTCTCTGAAATGTTTTTCAATCAACTCGATCTTAAGATCATCATCCATCTCAAATGCATCTTCTCTAAGAGGGGTTTCGAAGGATGTGCCAATATGTTCATCCCCCATCTCATCAATGATATGGGAACCATTAATTCCCATCGTATTCAACAAAATTTCTTTCTGTTTCATATAGTCGAATAATTAATTCGTGTTTTAAATCAATTTTTTTTCTTAAAATATTCCAAATAACCACAGCGATGTTTTCCGCTGTTGGGTTAAGATTTCTGAATTCATCGGTATCTAAATTTAAATTTTTGTGATCAAACTTATTCAAGACGCTTTCTTTGATTAGGTCACTTAATATTTTCATATCAAATACGTAACCTGTTTCTGGATCTACATCACCTATCAATTTTACAACCAATTCATAATTGTGACCATGAAAATTTGGATTGTTGCATTTTCCGAAGACCTTCTCATTTTTTTCATCAGTCCAACTGACATTGTGTAATCTATGGGCAGCATTGAAATGCTCCTTTCTGTATACTGCTACTTTCATGTTGTTCAAACAGACAGTTGTTGATTTTTGTTTAATTTTTTTACAAAATCTTTAAACAAATTATTTAATTTATTGACTATCAATGGTTATATGATTTTTTTTTATTTTAATTTTCGGATGAACTCAATTAAAGAGGATTAACATTCAATTAAATAAAAACAGTTCCATACCTTAATTCAACATTTTTAGCAATTTAAGGAAGTTCTGATCTTTTGTTTATAATCTTTCCTCACCGACTTGCAAATTAAGTATTTTGGAACTTTTTTTGTAATCATTTCATTACCAAATAGTAATGCGAAAAATCACCCTACTCATCACTTTATTTATTGGCAGCACATTTTCAAGTTATTTCTTGGTCAATAGTTCGCCCTCTTCGATCCTAAAAGAAAACTCATTGGAGGAACATTACATTGGTCTCATCAACTCCAATAGTTCAAATGAAAAATTTATTGTTCCAAAAACGGATATTCTCTCTTTGGGGATCAAGGGCTATCTGAAATTGAAAGAAGAAGGGAATATGTCAGAAGGAAAACCCTTAACCGTGATTGACTTTTCACTGCCTTCTACTGAGAAAAGAATGTGGATCATAGACATGGAAGATGGAGTCATTTTACACTTTGGCCATGTTTCACATGGAAGAAATTCAGGTGATCTAATGGCCCAGAAATTTTCCAACAAAAACTCTTCTTATATGAGCAGTCTTGGATTTTACTTGACAGCAGAGACCTATCAAGGAAAACACGGTTATTCATTAAGATTGGATGGACTTGAACCGGGATTCAATGACAATGCAAGAGAAAGAGCCATCGTAATTCATGGCGCAGATTACGCTAAGGAAGATTTTATCAAACAAACAGGGAGGTTGGGAAGAAGCTTAGGTTGTCCGGCCCTGCCCCAAGAGATTACAGTTGAAATTATAGATCTGATCAAAGAAAAGTCTGTGCTTTTTATTTATGGTAAAGACGACAATTACCTCAATCAATCCCAAATTTTAAACGCCTGATAATTGATCATTTCGTATTTCTTAGTGCACTGAATATCTCTGAATCACGATTATAAAAATCATGTCTAAAATAAGGATTACCTTTTCCATCAGTCCAATAAGTCAAGTATAATATTACAACGGGTATTTTTCTATCCAGCATCACAGTTTGTTCTCTAGATTGCCTCATAGCATTTCGGATTTTTTCATCAGTCCAATTACTATCAAAGGACAACAGGAACTTTGCAAGCTCAAATGGCTTTTGGATCCTGATACACCCATGACTTAAAGCCCTATCTTCTCTGGCAAAAAGACTTCTTGAGGGAGTATCATGGATATAAACACTGTATTTATTCGGAAACATAAATTTAACCAAACCCAGCGAATTTTGCTCTCCGGGTTCCTGCCTGACGATATATGGAAAACTTCGTGGGTTGACCTTTCCCCAATCAATGGTATTCGGATCCACAACAGATCCCGAGGAAGTCAGCAACCTCATGTTTTTCTTCGCAAGATATTGATGATCTCTTTTAACTGCTGGAACAATCTCATTTCGTATAATTGAAGCAGGGACTGTCCAAGTAGGGCTAAAAACTATATATGACATTTGGGAGCTGAACTGTGGAGTGGAGTGGTAGCTTTTCCCCACAATCACTTTGGAAGAGAAAATTGTATCTCTCCTTTGTATAAAATCCAACTGGAAGTTAGCTGTATTTACCAAAATCAGTTCAAGGTCTTTGATACTGTCAGGAAGCCATCTTAGCCTTTCCAAATTAACAGATGCAGTTGTAATCAGATCCTCGGGAGTCATATTTGCCGCTCGGATTGTTCCCTGTCCTATTACGCCATCGGGTTCCATGCCATGGCGCTTTTGTAGAATTCTAATTCCCGACTCCATAATACTGTCATAAGTCTTTTCCCCTTCAGTCACGTACGGTTGCAAAAACCCCCAGAAATATAGTCTATTTCTGATTTCAGGAATGATATTGTCCGATTCTCCAAGTTTTACTGACTTATTTGTTTTTAAAGATTTCCAAGATCCTTGTTGCTCCTTTTCAAATCTATTTTGATCATCAAACAACTGCCTTAAACCATCCCTCATTCTTTTATAGATGACAAATGAAGGATAAATTTCCTCAAAACTTTTTCGAATGCTCCCATTGGCCAATGCTGATTCCAATCTAAGGTCTATCCTTAGTTCAGGAGAACTTCTTTGGATATTCCATGTGGTTTTAAGGCTTTCTGGGTCTACTTTACCCATATTCAAATGGGAGGATAACATGACGTAGGCATCTGTCAAAAGTACATCAATCGCAGCCAAATCTGAATTGGATACTTTTCGTCCAGCCTTAAATGTGGTTTCAATTTTATCAAAATAAAAATTGATAGAGGCAAGATGATAATCTTCCGGCATCAGGCCATCATATTTGGCTTGTCCTAATTCATATCGCATTTCATAGGCAATTTCAAGCAATTTGGCATCTTTTGTCCAAGCAGGCCTAAAGTTCCTCTCACCGTAAAATCGGTGCATAACCACCGAACTGAATAATCCTTCTCCCCCTACAGCAGGCTTTTCCTCTGGACTTGTGATTTCCAAAAATACCCTGATGATAGAGGGGATACCATTTTCAACAATTACCTCCTGTGAATTGGCAGGAATTAAAATAAAAATGGTTAAAATGAAGATCAGTAAAATTTTCATAGGTAATTTATCTATCCAATTCATAAATATCAAACCTCAAAATCCTGATATTTTTGACCTAGAGTCCATGATTCCAAAAGCATGGTTAAAAAACCATCCATTTTATGTAAAGGAATCAAATTAGGACCGTCACTCAAAGCTTTGGCGGGCTCAGGGTGAGTTTCAATAAAAAAACCATCAATACCTGTAGCTGCCGCAGCCCTGGCCAAGAAAGGTGCAAATTCTCTTTGTCCACCACTACTGCCTGCCATTCCTCCCGGCTGCTGTACACTGTGCGTGATATCAAATACCACGGGCGCAAATTGCCTCATGATGGGCAATCCTCTCATATCTACCACCAAATTATGGTAGCCAAGGCTGAAACCTCTTTCTGTCAAACAAACATTATTATTGCCAGTAGACCTTACTTTAGAAACGGCATATTGCATGTCTTCCGGAGCCATAAACTGACCCCTTTTGATTTTAACAGCCTTTCCAGTCTCTCCAGCGGCCAACAAAAGATCTGTCTGTCGGCACAAAAACGCCGGGATTTGAAGTACATCTACAACTTCTGACACCTCAGCAGCCTGATAGCTTTCATGAATATCTGTCACCAATGGGACTTGCAGTTCTTTTCCAACTCTTTGAAGGACTTCAAGTGATTTATCCATTCCGATACTGCGAAATGAAGATGATGAAGTCCTGTTTGCTTTGTCAAAGGAAGCTTTGAAAACATAGGAAAATCCCAACCGATTTGCTATTTCCTTGACCTTACTGCCGATTTCCATACAAATATCAAAACTTTCGACAGCACAGGGACCGGCAAACAAAACGGGTTTTCCGTTGCCAAGAACTATATGTTCCGTAATATGCATGGGAATGTTAGATCTTTTCATCTTATTGATTGATATACTTATTGATTATTGGGGACAATAATCCCTTGGAATGTAAAATTAAATCTGCAACTTCTCTGAACACTCCTTGCCCTCCTTGAAGAGATGAGATGAAATCAACATGTTCAGAAACATAGGGGAGGGCATCAGCAGGGCAAGCTGAAAACCCCACTTTTTGCAGAATAGGCAAATCAATCAGGTCGTCTCCAATATAGGCGACTTCTTCCAAATTGATTTCGAGAACTTCCAAGACTTCCTTGAGTTTTTGGGATTTATCTCTGACACCATGGTAATGAAAATCAAAACGGAGTTCTTCACATCTATTTTCAACAACTTTGGAATTCCTGCCCGTGATAGCACCTATCAGGATGCCGTTTTTCCGTAACGGGTCTACAATAAAGCCATCTTTAACATTAAATCTTTTGTATTCCATTCCGCCATCATCATAAATGATTCCTCCATCTGTCAAAACACCATCCACATCGGTTATGATCAATTTTATCTTTTCAGCCTTTTGGTTTAGGGTATCTGATACTCCTTTAAGGTAGTTGTTCATTTTATTTCTTTTTCTTCCATTGAATAGAATACAAATCCAACCTACGCTGGTCTAGATTCCTGACACTTCCCGCTTTTCTTTGTTTGGTTAAAAGATCCAAATCCACATCCGCTACAATGGTCGTCTCCGCGTTTTCTGCAGCCTGTGCCACAGTGGCGTCATGAGGAAAGGAAAAATCAGAAGGAGAATATATCGCAGATTGAGAATATTGGATATCCATATTTTCAACGCGGGGAAGGTTACCAACAGAACCGGTAATGGCGACATAACATTCGTTTTCTACTGCCCTTGCTTTGGCACAGGTATTCACCCTTAAGAAAGCATTTTTTGTATCGGTCCAATAGGGCACAAAAAGAATATCCATTTCCTGTTCGGCCAAAATCCTGCCCAGTTCCGGAAATTCGACATCATAGCATATCAGGATTCCGATTTTACCAGCATCCGTGTCAAATACTTTTATGCCATTACCACCTTGAAGACCCCAATAGGATTGCTCATCCGGGGTGATATGCAATTTATACTGTTTATCTGTGGTACCATCTCTGCGGCAGAGGTAACTGACATTTCGAAGTTTTTTCCCATCATATTCAGGCATACTTCCGGCAATGATATTGACATTGTATGAAAGTGCCAGATCGCTCATCCTACTGACGATTTCATCTGTGTAGTCTGCAAGATTCCGAATGGCTTCTGAGGCATCCATATCATTGAATTCAGCCAACAACGGTGCATTGAAAAATTCAGGTAACAAACAGAAGTCTGATTTGTATCCTGAAACGGTATCCACAAAGAATTCGACTTGCTGCATCAGGTCATCGACACTGTTAAACCGTCGCATTTTCCACTGTACCAGCCCCAATCTGACAATGGACTTTTTATTGCCTATGAGTTTTTCATCTTTCTCATAATAAATATTGATCCATTCCAAGAGCGTGGCGTATGCTCTAGAGTCTGTGTCTTCAGGAAGGTATTTGGTGATTACTTTTCTTACGTGAAATTCATTCGCCAATTGAAATGACAATACAGGATCAAAAATCTCCTTGCTTTTCACCATGTCAATGTATTTCCGTGGGGTCATCTGATCGGCATATTTGGAATATCCCGGAATCCTTCCCCCGGCAATAATGGAACGGAGGTTCAGGTTTTCACAAAGCTCTTTTCTGGCATCATACAATCTCCTACCAATACGCATTCCTCTGTATTCTTTATCTACGAACACATCTGTTCCGTACAGGGTATCTCCATCATCATCGTGGGTATCAAATTTCCCAAATCCAGTAATTTGATCATACGTATGGTTATCACCAAATCTGGTATAATCCACGATAAGGCTCAATGCGGCGGCTACTACTTTTCCATTATCCTCAATACAAATTTGTCCCTCTGGGAACACTTTGAGTTGGTTTTTTAATTCTTGTCGGGTCCAAGCCCCACCTTGATCTTTATATATTGCGACCATGATTTCACGGATGTCATCATAATCAGAAAGTTTAATATTTCGGAGCTTAAGCCTGTGCTCCAGTTCATCTCTTTGCTTACTCATGTCACAAAATTAACCAAAATTCAATCAATTATTTTAAATCCTGCATTTTTGAATTTCAAAACAAAACTATCTACCGTTTTTCAAACAAAAGTCTAATCATAACTATTATTATGCCACAGATAGTTTAATTTAGCCAATATTATTACAAAGTTTTTGGGTATTGGTATAGGAAAGTAAAATAAAAAATAAAGTGGACAGATTCTTCGAATTGCTTAACGACTTAATAAATTACAGACTCTTCTCAATGGGTGAATCTAAGGTTACTTTTGGATTGATTTTCACCTTAGTTTTTTCAATCATTGCTTTATTTGTCATTTCGGAATGGATCAAAAAATTCCTTGTAAGCAAGGTACTTAAAAATTACAATATCCAACAGGGAACTAGGCAATCTGTAGGTACCATAGTCAAATACCTGCTCATCATTGCCGGAATGTTTTCCATCCTTCAGACCACTGGTATTGACCTCAGCGCCTTTGGGATTTTAGTTGGTGCTCTGGGTGTCGGTATTGGTTTTGGTCTGCAGAATATTACCAATAATTTTATCAGTGGATTGATCATTCTTTTCGAGCAACCCATCAAAGTGGGTGACAGGATTGAAGTAGAAGGAATTGCAGGAGATGTCCTTAAGATATCCGCCAGGTCCACCACAGTCCTAACCAATGACAATATCAGCGTGATTATTCCAAACTCTAAATTCATTGACGATCAGGTAATCAATTGGTCTCACAATGACCGGAGGATAAGATTCAATTTTCCTGTGGGTGTATCCTACAAAGAAAAACCTGAAAAAGTAAAGCAAATATTAATTGAAGTAGCTTTAAAACACGAAGGCATCTTGAAAGAACCCAAACCTGATGTGCTCTTTGATGAATTTGGTGATAGTAGCTTAAACTTTTTTTTGAGGGTCTGGACCTCTGAATTTGTAAATAGACCAAAGGTTCTTAAAAGTGAGCTTTATTACGAAATTTTCAGGAGATTTGAAGAAGAGGGAATAGAAATTCCTTTCCCTCAAATAGATATACATATCATTACCGGAGGTGATACATTGAAAAATTGATTTTTTTTCATTTCTTTAGGACGGATTTCTGAGTATCTCGCAAATAATCACCCCGAATACTTTAATATTAACATAAATGAAAAAGTTAATTTTCATACTTTTTGTCATTTTTCTGACTTTTGAAGGCTATTCACAAAGCTTTTATAGGTACAGATTTGACGCACCATGGTCTGTCTCTGCATCAGTAGGACCGACACAGTATTTTGGTGAGTTGTATTCACTTTGGAAATACAATGAAGGAATTCAGCCTGACTGGAATGCCAATGTCGCAATCCGAAGGACAATGGGTACCTATATAAGATTAAGAGGAGATTTTACCTATTATCAGATTTCCGGTCAGGATCCTCCGGCAGATCCCCGAAGTTTAAGACAACCCAGAAACTTACATTTTCGTGCCAGAAATTGGGAGGCGGCCGCTATCGCAGAGTTTCATATCAAGCCAGTTAAGGTTTATAATATTACCAGAAGTTTTTTTAACCTATATGGCTTTGCCGGAGTAGGTGTATCAAGTAATACCCCGAAAGCAGAACTGAATGGAAATTGGGTTGACTTAAGGCCGTTACAATTGGAAAATAATCCCTATGAGAAACATATCATTGTTTTTCCGACAGGAATAGGTATGAAATATAAACTAAATGTCTACACTGATCTTACAATAGAAATGAATTACAGGTGGACATTGACAGATTATATGGACGATATTAGTGCGTTTAACATCAAAGAATTTTATGTCGATTTGGTCAATGACTATGGGGTCAACGGTGATGGCCCTCGTCCTGATAGGTTAAGATTGGCGATAAGGAATCCTAACTTTATAAAAGAAAACGGAGAACCCGATGTTGACAGAATTCTTAACAATGGAGGAAGAATCAGAAGGGGTTCTGGATTAGATGAAAGATATGACGGTTTTCTTTCCTTCAATATCGGACTTGAAATATATTTAGCACCCGACATTTGGGATAACTGGATATTCAGAAACAGGGTCAATGAGAAAAGTTTTAGATTCTGGTAGTTTTTGAGATTTTAGATATAAGATTTTAGATTTGATTTTCTGGAATATTGAAAGTAATTAGTTTACCGACATAGGTTCAAAATAGAATTTTAAAGTTCAGTGGTCTTCGGACTTCCAGCTTCCTTCCATTTCTTAATGGATTGCCAGCCAATTCCCGCTAATTTTTCTATTTTTGCAAGCAATTCATAGAAAGCAACGCATTTATTCAATAATGGCAGATTACAATTTTCAGGAAATAGAAAAAAAATGGCAATCATACTGGGAGAAAAACCAGATTTTCAATGCCGAAGTAGACCAAGCCAAACCGAAGTTTTATTCCTTGGATATGTTTCCATATCCATCAGGTGCCGGACTGCATGTAGGGCATCCATTAGGATATATTGCCTCAGACATCATCACTAGGTTCAAAAGGTTGGAAGGATACAATGTCCTTCACCCAATGGGCTATGATTCTTTTGGATTACCTGCCGAGCAATATGCCATTCAGACAGGGCAACACCCGGCCATTACTACCGAACAAAACATCAATCGCTATACCGAGCAACTCAAAAATATTGGGTTTGCTTTTGACTGGAGCAAAGAAGTAAGGACTTCAAGCACGGATTATTACCGATGGACACAATGGATTTTCATGCAGTTGTTCAATAGCTATTATGACAAAACTGCAGATAAAGCAAAAAGCATAGATTCTTTAATTGCTGTTTTCGAAAAAGAAGGGAATGGCAACATTCAGGCTGTCTGTGATGAGGACACGTTTGTTTTCTCTTCTGATGATTGGAATTCATTTTCAGAGAAAAGGAAGCAGGAAATCCTATTGCAATTTCGACTGACATTTTTGGCAGAAACCACCGTCAATTGGTGTGCTGCATTGGGCACTGTCCTTTCCAATGATGAGGTCAAAGACGGCTTTTCAGAGCGAGGTGGACACCCTGTAGAAAGAAAGAAAATGATGCAATGGAGCATGCGGATTACAGCCTATGCGGAGAGATTGCTTCAGGGTTTGGAGGAAGTTGAATGGTCTGAACCTATTAAAGAAATGCAGCGCAATTGGATTGGAAAATCGATTGGTGCAGAAATGATTTTTCAGATCAAAGGTAACGATAAGCAGATCAAGGTATTTACGACTAGAATCGACACCATTTATGGTGTTACCTATTTGGCTTTAGCACCTGAACATGAATATGTCCAAGAACTGATCACAGAAGATCAAAGAGAAACTGCTGAAGCATATGCAGAAGTAGCTAAAAACCGCTCCGAAAGGGACCGGATGTCTGATGTGAAAACCATCTCAGGAGCATTTACAGGATCTTATGCCATCAACCCATTCAATGGGGAAGAAATACAGATATGGATCGCTGATTATGTTTTGGCAGGATATGGCACAGGGGCTGTGATGGCCGTGCCTGCCCATGATGAAAGGGACTATAATTTTGCCAGACATTTTGGTTTGGAAGTTAGGCAAGTGATTGAAGGGAGTATGGAAAATGGTTCTTTTCCAGGAAAAGGCGGAACCATCATTAATTCAGGTTTTATTTCAGATCTCGAAATGAAATATGCCATGAATAAGGCCATAGCATTTTTGGAAGAAAAGAAAATCGGTAAAGGAAAAATACAGTATCGGATGCGGGATGCCATCTTTACCAGACAAAGGTATTGGGGCGAACCACTTCCTGTCTATTTCAAGGATGGATTGCCATACTTGATGGATGAAAAAGATCTGCCATTGGTATTGCCCGAGGTGGACAAATATTTACCCACAGAAGACGGAGAGCCTCCTTTGGGAAGGGCAAAAGATTGGACTTACAGGACAGCAGACGGAGAATTCCCTTTGGAGAAAAGCACCATGCCGGGATGGGCCGGCTCAAGCTGGTATTTTTTCAGGTACATGGACCCGAAGAACACAGGAAAGTTTGTAGATCCAAAGAAGGAAAAATATTGGGGTTCAGTGGATCTCTATATTGGTGGTGCTGAACATGCCACTGGCCACCTTTTGTATTCCAGGTTTTGGACAAAATTCCTTTTTGATATTGGTGCTGTAAGTATCGAAGAACCTTTCCAAAAAATGATCAATCAAGGTATGATTCAGGGAAGGTCCAACTTTGTATATAGGGTCAAAGGCTCCAATCAATTTGTGAGTTACGGTCTTAAGGACAATTATGATACATCTGCCATGCATGTGGATGTCAACATCGTACATCATGACCAATTGAACATAGACAAATTCAAATCCTGGAGACCTGATTTGGCAAATGCCGAATTTATTTTGGAAGATGGAAAGTATATCTGTGGGGCTGAGGTTGAAAAAATGTCTAAAAGATATTACAATGTTGTTAACCCCGACGATATTGTTGAAAGATACGGTGCGGATACCCTCAGATTGTATGAAATGTTTTTGGGGCCTTTGGAGCAGTTCAAACCTTGGAATACTAACGGGATTGACGGTGTGTTCAAGTTTCTCAAAAAACTTTGGAAGCTATACCATGACAGCAATGGTCAATTTCAAGTTTCGGATGAAAAGCCAAACAAAGAAGAACTGAAAACACTTCATAAAACCATCAAAAAGACCAAAGAGGATTTGGATAATTATTCCTTCAATACCTCTGTAGCTTCATTTATGATCTGTGTCAATGAACTGACCGCACAAAAGTCAAATAAGCGTGAGGTATTGGAACCTTTGGCTATCCTCGTTTCCTCCTATGCCCCGCATATTGCTGAAGAACTATGGTCACTACTTGGCCATTCCGATTCTATCATTTATGCAACCTTCCCTGAGTTTAAAGAGGAGTTTCTGGTGGAAAACAATCACGAGTACCCTGTTTCCATTAATGGCAAAATGCGGGCAAAGTTGACTTTGCCACTTACATTGAGTAGAGAAGAGGTAGAAAAAGCTGCTTTGGAAGATGCGACTGTTCTCAAATGGACAGAAGGAAATCCTCCTAAAAAGGTGATTGTTGTACCGGGAAAGATTGTAAATATTGTCATTTAGAAATCATGCCATAACTTTATTCATGCCATGACTTTGAGTCATGGCATGAATCCACACGCTATATGAATAGATTCTTTATCTCTTTTGCAGCATTGCTATCCTCGGGGATATTTGCATATTCTTATTGGAGAGAATGGCTGGGCATAAAATATTTTCAAGAGGAAATGAAACTACAATTAGGGAATCCTCAAGCACCCTATTTCCATTCATCTGAAGATCTTTACATGAGAATATTGCTCTTTTTCGGGGTTTTGTTCGGAATCATTTTTATCGGCACACTCTATTTCACAACCAAAGGGAAGTGGGGAATAGTATTTCTATGTTTTATACTTGCGATGCTTTGTATTTTGGCTGTTATGGTCAATGGAGCAATAAAATAATCCTACCTTTACATCTTTAAAAACACCTTATGAAAATCACAAAAAACACTGTAGTAGGTCTTACTTACGAACTTAAAGTCAGCAAAGAGGAAGAAAATATCGAGTCTATTCCTTTTAGTGTAGAGGTAAGAGATCAGGAAGATCCATTCTATTTTATTTTTGGCAACAGTGGTTTACCGGAAAAATTTGAAGTTCTATTGGAAGGAAAACAACAAGGGGAAAATTTCAACTTTATCATCCTTGCAGAAGATGCTTATGGTGAAGCGGATGACGAGCTGATAATGGCCTTGCCAAAAAATCAATTTGAAGCTGAAAACGGATTTGAACCGGGCATGTTGGAAGAAGGGAATTTCCTGCCATTGGTAGATGAAAACGGATATCCCATGCAGGCCAAAGTGATGAAGGATTTGGGCGAAGAGATTTTATTAGATTTCAACCATCCTTTGGTAGGCTTTGATTTACATTTTGATGGGGAAGTCGTTGAGGTAAGAGTAGCTACTGAGGAAGAACTCGGCCATGGTCATGTTCATGGAGAACATGGGCATCAGCATTAATTATTAAAAATGATTACCAAGGTTCATAACTTTGGTAATAGTTCTCACGCCATTAATGTTTTGCAAAAGTTTGGGGCTAAAAATCTTTGTGAATTCTTAAATTAAATAACTT
Organism: Aquiflexum sp.; assembly: GCF_041751335.1. GTDB lineage: Bacteria > Bacteroidota > Bacteroidia > Cytophagales > Cyclobacteriaceae > Aquiflexum. The sequence goes on along the minus strand of NZ_JBGSXS010000332.1, from coordinate 12,083 downwards.
AATTTTCATTTGAAATTATATCGCTATGAAATCATACCAATTCACAGCATAAATAGAAAAAGACAAAGAGTCAAATTTATATATAGGAGTAGTTCCAAATCTACCAGGAGCACACACGCAGGCAAGAACTCTTGATGAACTGCATGTAAATCTAAAAGAAGTCATTGAACTGTGTTTGGAGGAAATGATAACCAAAGAAATTGAAGACTTACCGGAATTTATTGGAGTGCAGCATTTTTCAGTTTCTTTATGAGTAAGCTTCCTATCATTGATGCTTTGACTTTTGAAAAAATTCTAACTTCACTTGGCTTCAAATAATAAGACAAAAGGGAAGCCATGTTTTTTACCGCCATTCTGATGGCAAGTATACCACATTACCGCATCACAAAGGCACTGACATTTCAAGGCCGCTTATCCGTAGCATACTTAAACAGATTAACATCAATCCTGAGGATTTTATCGAAATTTTGAAGAATAAAAAAATGTAACTTAGAAATTGATTTCTTTTTCTTCCTCCCATTTCAAAAACAATTTTTCACCAACATCAAATGTCCTTTTTTTATCTTCAACTTTCCACAACGTACCATCAGAGAGTTTTACGGACAGTTCATTGTAATGCACAAGATATTTTTTTTCTGTGATTTTGGCAGACATCCCGCTAGATTTGAATAATCGGATATCAGAAGGACGGATATATGTTTTTGATTTACCGGAAATGGGATTCAGATGACTGAAAAGTTTTGCAGCATATAAGTTTTTAGGCTTGGAAAAAATCTCTTCAGGATGTCCCTGCTGAATGATTTTACCCTTTTGCAAGATCACCAAATCATCGGTCATCTGAAGGGCATCATCAAGGTCGTGTGTGACAAATACAACTGTGACACCCAATTTCTCAAACATAGTTTTCAGTTCACTGATAAGTTCTCTTCGCTGAATCTGATCCAAACTTGAGAATGGCTCATCCAAAAGCAATACTTGGGGTTCATTACTTAGTGCCTTTCCGATAGCCACCTTTTGCTGTTGTCCACCGGAAAGCTGCTTGGGTAATTTATCTTTGAAGTCTGTCAGGCCAAGTAATTCGAGCAAAGTTGCAACCCGTTTTTTTCTGTAGGTTTTTTCATATAAAAATAGGGGTCTATCAATATTGTTTTCGACAGTTGAATTAGGAAAAAGCTTGTAATCCTGAGATACAAGTTGGATTTCATCATAGCCGGGAATCAGCTTTTCCTTTGGATTTTGGATACGCTCAGCTTCCAAATAGATTTCCCCCGAATCCCTATTTTCCGTTCCTGCAATAATTCTCAACAAAGTACTTTTCCCGGAACCACTCTCCCCTACTAAGGAAATAACTTTACCTTTAGAGATATCCATAGAAAAATTATTCAGCACCACTTTTCCATTTTGGTAACTTTTTTTGATGGAATCAATTTTAAGATAGCTCATACAGTTAAAATGACTCCCTCTTATTCTTAGGTAAACTCTTAAAAATCAAATCATAAGAATGGTCAACCAATTCCAATATGATTTTATCCTGTACCGAACCGTCAAAAGACACCGTGTTCCAATGCTTCTTATTCATATGGTATCCGGGAACAATTCCTGTAAATTCCTCTCTTAGCTCAACAGCCCTTTCTGGATCACATTTTAAATTCACACTTTCAAAAAGCTCAATATCAATAATGGCGAATATCTTATCTACGACTTTAAAGCAAAGGGTGTTAGCATCAAAAGGGGTATCCTCTGAAGTTCCCGGCTTTGAAAGACAATATTCTCTGAAAAATGTAATGTTCATTTTTTAATTTCAATAATGATGCAAGATACAATCCTCGCAACATATCTGAAAATCAAGCGATAACCCGCTTGACTATCCAAAAGAGTATCGCACCCAAAAATATCAAAATGGATATCTTATTGATGCCATGCATCATTCTTATATTGATATTGGATGGTCTGCTTGGATCAGGTTTACCAAAAACCCTGAAAAAATAATTCCCTACTTCACCAAGCTTAAAAAACTCTTTGATTTTGTTATTGGCCATGATTATAATTAGTAATTGGTTAATTTGTTCTTGGTTAATACGTGCTGGGATTTGGTTACTCGTGAATTAAAGTGGTTAGTTTTTAAAGCGATTGAATTTTAGCTTTTGAATCTTAGTTCTTGTGTCTTAAGTCTTGTTTCTTAAGTCTTTCACTTAATCCTTTTCCTCAGGTTCGATCCACACACCATCTTTTCTTATAATTTCTATTAATTCATCTACCGCTCGTTCTGAGGGTACAGATTTTTTTACAACTTCTTTTCCCCTGTACAAAGTGATTTTCCCTTTACCTGAACCCACATATCCAAAATCTGCATCTGCCATTTCACCGGGACCATTCACAATACAGCCCATAATTCCGATTTTAACACCCTTAAGATGGTCTGTTCTTTTTCTTATCATGGCAGTGGTTTCCTGTAAGTCAAAAAGGGTTCTCCCGCAGGATGGGCAGGAAATATATTCCGTTTTTGACATTCTTGTCCTTGCTGCCTGAAGCACCCCAAAAGAGATAGCGTTATGCAATTTGATCTGTTCAAAGGTTGAATTTCTCTCTCCCGCACTGTAGCTTTCAAGCCCTAACATAATACCCTCTCCTAGCCCATCAACCAATAAACCACCAACATCAGTGGCAGCATATAACATGATTTTATCCTGATCCAGAATAGGATAACTTATCTTAATAACAACAGGAATCATACTATGTTTTTCCAATAGGGTGATAAATGCTCGTCTAAGAGCAGCCATTTGATGACTGTTTGAACTACTGAGAATGATAACAATATCTTTTCTGTTTTCTATCCATTTCAAAGACTCTTCTACTTCCAAATCAGAAAGCATCAGAAAATTTAAACCATAATGGAAAGCATCAGCAGATTTGAATTCATCCAATGTAAACGCAGGAAACTTATTGATTTGATCAGATTCATTTGTCCAACATGAATAGTTCTGAACTTCCTTCATCCCATTTGGAAGCATAAATGGTATCGGATTGGAGCCGGAAAAGACATAATCTGCACCTTGATCATTCATTTTCCATTTATCAAGTTCCGGTAAATAGAAATGGCCAACATGCCTCATTTCTTTAGGGGAAATGTTGTCTATGTTAGAAATATCCGCAATCACCCTGGGGACATTTCCACCTCCAAAATTGAATACTTCGATGGTATCCCTTTTATTATATTCAAAAGGTGTAATTGGATAGTGATGTATTTCCCCAATACTTTGGTGCCCGGGTCTTTCCAAATACCTATCTACCAAGCTTTGGGCAACAGGTGATTCAAATTCAGGATCTTCTGTCAAGGATACCCTTACAGTGTCCCCAAGTCCATCTTCCAATAATGTCCCTATCCCCACAGCGGACTTGATTCTTCCATCTTCACCATCACCCGCTTCTGTCACACCTAAGTGAAGTGGATAAGGCTTAAATCCACCCTCATCCAATTTTTGGACAAGCAGTCGATAGGCCTGCACCATTACCTGTGTGTTGGATGACTTCATAGAAATGACGATATCATGGTAATTTTCATCTTCGCAAATCCTAAGAAATTCCAAGGCAGATTCCACCATTCCAAGTGGAGTATCCCCATATCGGCTCATGATCCTGTCCGAAAGGGATCCATGATTGGTACCAATACGCATCGCAGTTCCATGTACTTTGCAGATTTTGACCAAGGGAAGAAAACGCTCTTTGATTCTTTCTAATTCTTCCTGATAGCTTTCATCAGTATATTCTATGACTTCAAATTTCTTTTTGTCTGCGTAATTGCCTGGATTGATTCTTACTTTTTCGACAATTTTGGCTGCAATTTCAGCAGCATTTGGTGTAAAATGGATATCCGCCACCAATGGAGTATTATACCCCAATTTCCGCAGTTCATTTTTAATCTTTTGGAGATTTCCCGCCTCCTTCATGCTAGGTGCAGTAATTCTGATCAATTGGCAACCGCTTTCAATCATTCTGATACACTGTTCTACAGAACCTTTGGTATCCATTGTATCTACTGTGGTCATAGATTGGACCACAATAGGATTATCCCCACCGATGACCACATCTCCTACTTTGACGGGAATGGTCTTTCTTCTTGAATAATGTGTAAGGCTGTTACAGTACCTTATTTTTTCCAATAATGCTTTGGTTTCCATACTGATTATAAATCTCCTAATTGAGGCCTGATAACTATTTCTTCAACAACAGAAAAGGGGGAAAGGTTGTATGCACCCCAAACGGCTTCTGCCACATCCTCGGACTTCATAAATCTTTCAACAGGAAGATCAACCCCCTCCCAACTTGCTGTATATGTTGCCCCAGGTAAAATTGAAGTCACTTTTATATTGTAATCTTTTAGCTCTTGCCTAAGGCATTTGGTAAATCCTAACATGGCCCATTTTGATATTGCGTAGCTGCCACCGTTGGCATAGGCAGTTAGTCCTGCAATGGATCCAATTGAGAAAATATACCCTGATTTTCTTTCGATCAGCTCCGGTGTAAATGCCCTGGTAAGATAATAAGCGGAAAACATATTGGTCTTCATCATCAATTCAAAATTGCCTTCTGGTTCTGAATGAATTGAACCCGGAAAGAAAACCCCTGCATTATTAACGATCACATCAGGGGTAGAAATTTCTTTGACTTCATCTGAAAATGCTTCAATTTCTTCTTTTACAGACATATCCACTTTTTTAATAAAAATCTTTTGCTCCGGATATTTGGAAACAAAATCCTTCTTCAATCCCTTCAAATCCTTCAGATTCCTGGCACAGGTAAAAACATCAAATCCCTCCAATGCAAATCTTTCGATAATTGCTCTTCCAATACCTTTTGTCCCACCGGTGACCAAAATACTTTTTGACATATTAATTCGTGTTTTAATAATTAGTATGACAACTATCTACAGTCGACAAAGTTACATTATTTTAAAAACTTTGCGAACATAAACGTTTAATCCAAGTAGCGCTTTTGATTTTTATATTAATTTTAACTTTATGGAAACACAAACTACCGACAGGCTTGAGCTGGCGGCACATTTTGTCAACAGCACCAACAGCCCAATCTTTTTGACCGGAAAAGCAGGAACAGGCAAAACAACTTTTTTGCGGAACCTTACTGAAATTACGCACAAAACCTATGTCATTGTAGCCCCCACCGGTATCGCTGCACTTCATGCAAAAGGAGTTACCATCCATTCTCAATTCTTGCTGCCAATGGGATCATTTCTACCTACTAGAGAACCAGAGGGGGATTTTACCAACAGTGGAAACTTCTTTACACAATTTAGTTTAGGAAGAAGGCATACTTTAAATATGGCCAGAAAAAAAGTCCTAAGGTCAATTGAACTGCTCATCATTGATGAGGTCAGTATGTTGCGCGCTGATATTTTGGATGCCATTGATTACAGGATGAAAAGTATCAAGCGAAATTTTGAAGAGCCATTTGGTGGCATTCAGGTTTTGATGATCGGGGATTTATTTCAATTGCCCCCAATAGTTAAGGATCATGAATGGCAAATTCTGAGTAAATTCTATAATAGTATGCATTTTTTTGAAGCCAAAGCACTCAAGCAATCAGGTATGATTTATCTCGAGCTGGATAAAATATTCAGGCAAAAAGATGAGCTATTCATCCGGATTCTGAATAACCTAAGGGACAATGAGGTCACTCAGGAGGACATTTCAATCCTCAACAAGCATTTTAAAACTCCTGAGGAAATCAAAAACCTTAAAGATACCATCATTATCACAACTCATAATTATAAGGCAGAAGAACATAACCAAAAAGAACTGGCAGCATTGAAAAGCAAATCCCATTTTTTTGAGGCAATCATTGAAAATGATTTTCCGGAGAGTTTATTCCCCATCCCAAAAACACTGGAAATTAAAGAGGGTGCCCAGATCATGTTTATTAAAAATGACACAAGTGGATATGCCGATTTTTTCAATGGGAAAATGGCAACTGTTAAATCCATTGATGATGGAAAAATCAAGGTAGTCATGTCAGATTCAAAAGTTGAATTTACATTGACTAAAGAATTATGGGAAAATAAAAAATACATTGTGAATGAAAATACGAAGGAATTAGAGGAGGAAGTCATAGGCACTTTTGAGCATTTCCCAGTCAAATTGGCATGGTCAGTCACAGTTCACAAAAGTCAGGGATTAACTTTTGATAGGGCCATCATTGATGTTGGTCAAGCCTTCGCCCCCGGACAGGTCTATGTTGCATTAAGCAGGTTGAGAGGGCTAGATGGATTGACATTAAGGACAAGGATCCGGACCCATACCATTAGCTCAGACCATAGTGTAATTTCATTTACCCAAAGTACAAATCAACAAGCACCATTGCATGAATTATTGGGATTACACCAATTTAAGTACATTGCAAAACTACTGGAATCAACTTTTGATTTTAGTGAGCTGATCCAAAGCATTGAGGTTTTCAGAAAGGAAACTGAAAGCAGTCTGGAATTTGAAGATCAGGAAATGAAAGACGCAATGCCTTGCATTTATGAAAGTATCATTCAAGAGAGTCCGAATACTTTTAAGTTTCAAAAACAATTGGTGGCTTTACTCCATAAGAAGGATGAGCTCAAATTGATGGAGAGGTTAGAAAAAGGAAGTAATTATTATGCGGATTTGCTGAAGGATTGTTTGAAAAAAATGTTAATCCATGAAGCAGAAGTTGAAAGATTTTCCAAAACCAAGAAATATTTGGAAGGGTTATCTGAATTGGAAATCATTCTGCTCAAGAAATTAGGAGACATTCAAAAAGTTACTTATTTGATACCTGCAATATTAAATGGTGAAGAAATCGGGAAAATGACTGATGTCAATCATAATTTAGTTCAGCTTAGGATTCAAATGTATCAAGAGGCTAAAAATGCAGCAAAAGAGAACCCTAAGTTTTCAAGTACCAAAACTGGTCGAAAGAAAAAAGAAGAAGGGTCTCTGAAAATAAAATTAGAAAAAGGAGAAACCTACGAAATCACCTTTGAATTAAGCAGATCTGGTAAATCCATCATGGAGATCGTAGAAGCAAGGGGTTTAGCGGAATCCACAATAAAAGGACATTTGGCAAAAGGAATAGCAGCAGGCAAAGTTTCCATTCATAATCATATAAGCGATGAAGAAATAAACAAAATAAGCAGCCTGATTGAATCTGAAAATGGAGAACTTGGGACTTTACGGCAAAAGTATCCGGACTTATATGATTATGGAACTTTAAGGATGGTGGCTGCACATATAGGCCAAAAACAGGTGTGATTTTGTTTTAGAATTCTATTTTAAAACAACCCAATTCATTCAAATAACAAATTTTTCAAAGCCCTTTATTGAGCGTATTATTTACTTCATTAGGTTATTGTATAAATTTTCAAAAATTTATTTCTAAGATCTACAAACTGAAATCTAAAATCTAAAATTGTTTTACCCGGATTATGCATTAGAATAATTGAAAGGAAGGCTTAGATTCTGAATTTGGGAGAAGATTCCATCCATCGACGGTCTTTTTTTGACAGGTAATGAGATTTTCAAGACCTGTTTATTGGCATGATTGACCTTCCATGACCCTAATGCAAAGCAATAGGATTTGAGTGTTTTTAAGGTTGCCCTGTTTTGGTGGTTGAGTGCAAAATGCCTGAATAGGCTCAAGAGATTATAGGCGACCATGATGAAACTAAATGAACCTTCGGAAGTGGTGTTGTGGGATCCGGATTTTAGAAGTTTTAACCAACCAATTGACAATTGGGAAGTCAGCCAAATAACCAATATGGATAGGATGTTTAATAACAATACAGATTTTAACCAGGACCTGTCAAAATGGTGTGTGGCAAAAATCCCGACTATTCCAAAGGAATTTACCAATTCAGCTTGGACCTTGGCAAAACCTGTTTGGGGAACTTGTCCTGATTAGCTTTAGATGAGCGTAGAATAAGCGTATGAAAGGGCGGAATTCGTAATTCCGCCCTTTTTATTTTTTTGAAATTGCAATTCCTATCTCCAAACATTCAACCCTGCATTTGCCGGAAGGCAGGCCCATTTGGGGTTGGAACCCTTGTCTCGTAATCATTCCAAATCTCACTGTTGCACCGGGGATCCGCCACCGCGGACAGGCATTCAATGGTTGGACCACTCTCTGGTATATATTCCTATTCTTTTTGATTAAAGATCACATACTAGGTCAAACTTCTATGTACAAGTCGGAAAAAAATAACCCCAGCCCGATCCAGACTGAGGTTTTTTCTTATTTCGGTAATCTGGCTTATCCATTTTGCCTTTTTTGCCAATAACCATTTAAAACTCGGATGAAGTGCAAGAGTACTGCTATGGTCCGTGGACTATCGACTAGGAACTATCCTGAAAACAGCACCTCACTTCTTCTCCAACTCAGCTTTCATCTCCTCAATATTCAAGATGTTTGAAATCTGGGATTTTTCGATTTCCCTGAATTTTGAAAGCTGAATATCAATTTGTCTGGTTATTTCAACCCTTACTTCCTCGGCCCCATCTGTTGGTTTAAATTCGCCAGTTCCTACAATCGAATTCAAGTGGGCGAGCTTATTGTTTAATCGGATTGGATAATTCAATGGATCCTGCCCGCTCTTGTTTTGGGTTTGGTACAGTTCCTTTTCAATGTCTGAAATGGTTTTTATAATAGGGTCAATCCTTCTTTTTTGTCGTGGATTTTTTTGAACAATGGTATCGAGTTCAGCCCTATATTTCCGGATCAGAATAATGGTCTCATGGGTTTCGGTCAATTTATCCCTGACTTTAAGCAGAAAATCATACTGTGCATTTAGGTCTTCCTGAGTGGATGGATATCTCAAATCAGGCAATACTTTAAAACTCTGATCCTGTGATTGTCCATCCACAATCAACCTAACCATATAATCTCCTGGTAGTACTTTTGGTCCTCTCAATGGTCCTGACCACATGATCATTCCTTCGAATCCTTTGGCATCAGGAATCCTTAAATTCCAATTGAATTCGTTTGATCCTGTTTTGTATTTCAAGGTATCATTTTCTATTCCCATTGAAGAAAATTCCTTGATTAGCTTTCTTCCATTATCGTAGAATTCTAATCTAACTTCATCTTTTGGTTCCTCTTTCAAATGATAATACACCAAAACCCCACCGGGTCTGTTGGTTCCGGCAGTCTTGGATTCTTTTCTAACACCGTCCAATTTGTAGGAGTCTTGAGGTTTGAAAAGATGAAATGGTTTATTCTCAATGTTTTCTGACAATTGATGAATCACAGTAAGGTCATCTATAATCCAGAAACTTCTTCCTTGGGTAGCCGCAATCAGGTTGTTTTCCTTTATGGTCAGATCAGTGATCGGAACTATCGGAAGGTTCAACTGGAATGGCTGCCAAGATGCCCCATCATTGAAGGAAATGTACATGCCTGTTTCTGTACCGGCATATAAAATTCCTTTTTTGGCCGGATCTGCACGAACAACTCTGGTAAAATGCTGTTCATCTATTCCATTGACGATCTTTGTCCAGGATTTCCCATAATCAGTTGTTTTGTACAAATAAGGAGCAAAGTCTCCGTTCTTGTAGGAAGTCGCAGCTAAATATAATCCTCCTTCTTCAAAAGGATGACCTTCCATACTGTTGATCTGAATCCATTCCGGAAGATCTTGTGGAGTGACGTTTTGCCAAGTCTTTCCATTATCAACAGAAACATGAACCAATCCATCATCTGATCCGGCCCAAAGCACACCTTTCTTTAATGGAGATTCGGTAGCAGTGAAAATGGTACTGTAATATTCTACTGATGTATTGTCCTTTGTAATCGGTCCTCCAGAAGGCCCCAATTTTTCTTTGGCATTTCTGGTCAGATCAGGACTGAAGGTCTCCCAAGTTTGTCCCCCGTTTGTTGACCGATGGAATTGGTTGGATGTGGTATACAATACCTTTGGATCATGGGGAGAAAAGAAGATAGGGAAATTCCACTGAAAACGGTACTTCATCCCTTCTGCACCATGTCCCATTGGGTTGTCCGGGTAAACGTTCACATTCCTTCTCGCTCCTGTTCTATGGTTGAGCATTTGTAGCAATCCACCATAGTTCCCACCATAGACTACATCATTATCTGTAGGATCTACAGCCAACCAACCACTTTCACTGCCTGCACTTACTTCCCAATCGTTCTCTGTAATTCCAGCACCTTCATTCCTGTGGTTGATACGCATCGTAGAATTGTCCTGCTGTGCACCATAGATTCTGTAAGGGAAATGGTTATCAGTTGTTACCCTGTAAAATTGAGAAGTGGGTTGGTTCATGTAAGTAGACCAAGATTCACCTCCATCAAAGGAAACCTGCGCTCCACCATCATCGGCGATGATCATTCTCTGATTGTCCTTAGGGTCAATCCAAAGATCATGGTGGTCGCCGTGAGGCGCATTGGATCCTTTAAAAGTTTTTCCACCATCAGTTGATTTGTGATAACTTACATTCAATACATAAACTGTACTGTCGCTTTGGGTGTCAGCATAAAGTCTGGTATAATACCATGCACGTTGTCTCAGGTTTCTGTCCTCGTTTGTTTTTTCCCAAGTTTCTCCCCCATCATCTGATCTGAAAACACCACCATTAAGGTTTTCGATAATTGCCCAAAGTCTGTTGGAATTCAATGGGGAAACAGTAATACCCATGATGCCTAAAGTTCCTTCTGGCAAGCCTTTATTTCGGGAGATTTCATTCCAAGTTTCCCCGCCATCTGTACTTTTGAACATTTTAGAATTTGCTCCACCGCTTTCCAGGCTGTATGGCGTCCTTTTGATATCCCAAGTAGTTGCATAAAGGAAATTGGCATTGTTTGGATCGAGAATCAGGTCAACAGCTCCAGCTACCTGACTGGCGAAAAGCTTCCTGTCCCAGGTTTTTCCTCCATCTGTTGATTTGTACACTCCGCGCATTTCCGTGGGTTTGAATATGTCGCCCAAAATCGCAGCATATACAATGTCAGGATTGGTTGGGTGAATTCTAATCCTTGAAATAAAGCGGGATTCCTCCATACCTAGGTGTTCCCAGGTTTTTCCAGCATCTGTACTTTTCCACATCCCATATCCATAAGAAACATTTCCCCGGACGGTCTTTTCCCCGCCGCCCACAAAAATGATATTGGGATCAGAATCAGCTACAGTAACCGCCCCGATGGATCCACCGAAAAATCCATCTGAAATATTTCCCCATGTTTTTCCTCCATCAGTGGTTTTCCAAACCCCGCCTCCTGTAGCTCCGAAATAAAATGTATTCTTTTCTGATGCTACACCTGCGACGGCAGCGGCCCTTCCACCTCTGTGGGGACCGACCATGCGCCATTGCACCGCATCATATATTTTTTCATTGTAAGTCTGAGACCACCCTTCCTTTTGAGATCCAAAGGTTAAGAGTAAGCCAAAAACCAAAATCAAGCGTATTGTATTTTTCATAGCATGAAGTTTAGATTAGCGTAGGCAAAAGTTAAGGGTATTACCTCTGAATAAATTGAAAAAAGTGACCATTGGAGTTTATTTGGTCTAAAGCAAAAAAGGCCTTCCGAAATCGGAAGGCCTTTCAATATTGGTAATGATATTTTATGCTTGAGCAGGTACTATGCTTACATAGGACTTGCCGTCATATCTCTTTCTGAATTCAACCTTGCCATCGGACAATGCGAATAAAGTATGGTCCTTTCCAAGACCTACATTTTCACCTGGATGATGTTTGGTTCCTCTTTGTCTAACGATGATGTTTCCGGCAATTACTGCCTCTCCACCAAATTTTTTAACACCCAATCTTTTGCTATGGGATTCTCTTCCGTTTCTGGAACTACCGACACCTTTCTTGTGAGCCATAATTTTATACGTTTAGGATTTCGGAGAAATCTTATAGGGTAATACTTTCGATTAATACTTTTGTAAAGTCCTGTCTGTGACCGTTTTTCTTTTTGTAACCTTTCCTTCTTTTCTTTTTGAAGACGATTACTTTGTCACCCTTTACATGATCAAGAATTTTTCCTGATACCATGGCACCTGAGATGGTTGGTGCCCCTATTGATACTGTACC
>NZ_JBGSXS010000331.1:0-1680 GCF_041751335.1 Aquiflexum sp. | reverse complement strand
CGGCACTTGATTATGGATCGCACAGAGGTCTTTACTGATAGAAAAAGGAATCTGAAAATGCTGCAATCCATTATGGCGATGTTCACATTCTCATTGTTTTCGGAATCAAAACTGGTCAAAGAACTGATTCAGGTTGGCAACAGGGAAGAGTACGGATATCTCTACCTAGTCAGTCATCGGGAGGTTTATGATTACGATAAAGGATTATTGGATCAGAAGTTTCAAGAAATGATATTCATTTGAAATAATGCAAATCAACGCTACCCTGATCAACCTTTACCATGTCTGCAAGCGACAAATGTGGCTTCATGCCAATGGTATTAGGATGGAACACAATTCAGATGTAGTGGCTGAAGGCAAACTTATAGGAGAAACGAGCTACCAAGCTAGGTCCCAGAAATACACCGAACTGCAAATAGACAATATCAAAATCGACTTTTACGATGCTAAAAACAAGGTGATCCATGAGGTGAAAAAATCAGACAAAGCGGAATACGCCCATATCGCTCAGGTGAAATACTATATGTATGTTTTGCAACAGCACAACATCGATGGTGTCACCGCAATCTTGGAGTACCCTAAAATGCGCCAAAGACAAGTGATAGAATGGGAAGAAGGGGATGAAATTATAGTAAAAAGGTGGATTCTTGAAATCCAGGGGTTAATCACACAGGAAAACTGCCCACCTCTGGAGAAAAAGAAGATCTGCCGTTCATGCAGCTATTATGATTTTTGTTACGCCAATGAAGAAAACATACTACCTCTTTAACCCGGGCCGATTGAGCAGAAAAGACAATACCCTTAAATTCACTCCGGTGGATGAAAATGAAAGGGAAGGTCAGCCCAAATATATTCCTGTGGAAGGTGTGTCCGACCTATACTGTTTCGGAAGCTTGGATGCGAATTCAGCCCTATACAATTTTCTGGGCAAAGCAGGGATCAGTGTCCATTTCTTTGACTATTACGAACATTATACCGGCAGTTTTCAGCCCAAGGAATATTTGCTTGCCGGAAAGATGCAGGTACAACAAACACTCCATTATGCCACCCAAGAGAAAAGGCTGAAAATCGCTAAAAAATTTGTGGAGGGAGCTGCATTCAACATTTCCAAAAACCTCAAGTATTATATCAACCGGGAAAAAGACCTGTCCGAAAAGCTTGAGAAAATCCAGGAGTTTAACACCAGAATCAATTTTTGTACCGAAATACCGGAACTGATGGGCATAGAGGGCAATATCAGGCAGGTCTATTATGAGGCATTTGATGTGATCCTAAAAGAACATGCCATGGAAGGCAGGAGCAAGCAACCTCCCCTGAATGAGGTGAATGCTTTGGTGTCCTTTGGGAACATGATGTGCTACACCATGTGTTTGGATCAAATCTACCATACCCAATTGAATCCTACGATCAGTTTTCTCCATGAACCGGGTTACCGACGTTATTCCCTTGCTTTGGACATTGCTGAAATTTTCAAACCCATTTTGGTTGACCGGGTGATCTTTAGGGTATTGAACAAAAAAGAGATACAGTCCAAGGATTTTGATATCCATATCAATAAAGTGGTGTTGAAAGAATCCGGAAAAAAGGTGTTTATCAAAGCCTTTGAGGAAAGACTGAATGAAACCATCAAACACAGGACCTTGAACAAGCATGTCAGCTATAAACATTTGGTCAAATTGG
>NZ_JBGSXS010000330.1:0-22674 GCF_041751335.1 Aquiflexum sp. | reverse complement strand
CCATGGGATGTCCGCCTAAAGAAAAGTTTTCAAAAAAAATCTTCATTAGTTTTTCACCTTCAAAAGAAAATAATGTGCAATGATTCATTGCATTTATCAGGATTTGACTTTTACTAAGAACTTTAATCCTACCTACAGAATGTCCCGTTCCGTTGGGTCCTTCTTTTTCAAAAGGAAGTTTTTCCTCCAACCTCAATTCATCCAAGTTAATTCTCTCTAGTGTATGGTCGTCCTCATTAAAATTAAAAAGGTATTTCTCGTCTCCGCTTTTGTCTGCACCAAATAGCTGAGATTTCAAAAATATAATTTTATCACCAGGATTAATTAAAACGGTATCTTTGGAAAAATGAATTTTGGAAAAATAATCCACTCTGGCGTTTTCAGTTTTCCCAGTGCAGCAAGCAAGGAAAAAAAGAATCAGGAAAGTTAAATTTCGCATTTCTATTTTTTTTTAATTTTAGTTGGCCATACCTCTAAAAGATATGGCCAATAAAATGGATTATCAATTTAGCTATTCGATATCAATTACATACTCCACTCGATGCACAATACATTGATACAGCGGCTTGAATTTCTGCCGCAGAACAGTATGTACCCTCCCAGGCACCTGCTCCTCCATCTGTGCAATGGCAATACACTCTTTGACAATTTCCAGATCCCCCAGTAATCTTTTTCATCTGACTTTTTCCCAATACCTCATCGGAAGTAAGCCCCAGGATTTCTAAACTTAACTTTTTCATGTTTTTTAGATTTTATTGAATATTAAAATCTCCGGGCATTTAGGTCAGCCGAAGCCTCTGACCATTCATCGCGACTGAATATTTTTAGAGCCTATTTGGCTGTATCTATTCCAAAACATATTTTAAATCCTCCACAGCATAAGCTTTGGGCAACTCATGGCCATTGATGAAAATGGTGGGCGTGTAGGTAATATTTTCTACCTCACTCCATGACAGCATAGACTGAAGATTGGCGTCCTGTGCTTTTAGTTCGCCATTCAAAGGATATTTTGCAGCAAAGGCAGCATAATCCTTCTTTTCGGCAAAATACCAATCGTCCAGAGCCTTCTTGGTTACTTCAGGATTGTCTTTGGCCGCTATGGCCATTAAATGGCTGACTGTTTTCAATTTGACCTCATCCTTTCCACCCGCCAAGAATATGATCTGAAGATCAATGTTACCTGTCTTATATAATTCTTCCAAAACCGGATGCGTTTTGGCACATGGCCCACAATAAGGATTGCAAACTTTGAGTACATGGAATTTTGGCGATTGCCCTTTCATAAATATCCCTAATCCTTCCGGGCTATGGGTTAGTTTTCTGGAACTGGATAGCAAATAATCGAATACTTCCCTGTTCGACATAAACCTGGCAAGTTTGCTTTTTTGCTTTTGAAGTTCATTCTTCGCCAATAGATAAGGCTTCGAACTAAGCCAGGCCAACACAGATCCTGTAAAAAGCAATGAAAACAAGGCAAGGTCCTGAAAGCCTATTGATCCAAGGTTTACCAATAGAAGCTGACTGACCAGAACTTCCAATACCAACACTGCCGAAATCCATAAACACAATACACACCATTTCTTGATTTTTGCCCACTGGTAATAGATGGAAATAGGAACTATAACTATTCCTGACAAGCTCAGGTAGCTAAATAACTGCAAGACCGGACCTGAAAATGATGAAAGTGCCAAATGAAAAATGCCCGAGAAAAAATATGCAAAGGCTACTATAATTAAATTGATACCTCCACCTAAAGAAAAGGAATTGGTAACAGCATTACAATCAATGTTTTTCCCTCCGGTACAAAACTCTTTGATGGTTGAATTGTCTTTGTCCACCTCAGACCAAAGCAATATGGATGAAAGCACTAATCCTATTAACTTTAAAGCGAAAAATAACAAAGCTCCAATAGTATGGGATAAACCTCCCGAAAGGCCAAGGGTAATATCCATCAACCAAACTACACCGATAATACCGAAAAGAATAAGTAAAGTCTGGAATATCAAGTTTTCTTTCCTCCTAGTACTATAGCCTGGTTCTAAGGCATTTTCTAATTTCTCTAAAAGTAGGGTAATCCCAGTCCACTTATTTACAAACTCATTTTTAGAAAGGTTTTTATTCTTGCCTTCAACATCCGTGAACTCCACACTTTCCTCAGATATACCGGATATACAACTGAAATAGGGATAGCTATCCCCTTGAAGCTGAACTATGCAGGGCAGTGGAATCTGATCGAGCTTCTCCTCATTAATCTTAACTGCAAGACTTTCGATCTTGTATTTGGCCAATGTATCCGAAATGGACAGCAAACTCTCCGGTTCCGGATGGGAATCCAGGGTCTCTTTGAGATAATTATTTGTAAAAGGAATATCCAACAAGTGTAGGATTCTCTTTAAAATCAAATATGAATTCCCCATAAAAACATTGGTTAAAAAACGATCTTACTTAAAATAAATCTGTTGTAAAAGATTACAAGAACAATTGAACTTAAAAATTAAATTTTATAATTCCAAAATGCCATGATCTTTCAAATGCTTGCAAATCAATCAATTGTATTATTTTAAGACATAAAAAGCAAATATAATTTTTAAACCTTTGTTTACCCCCCCCCCCCCCCCCCCATTCAAACTAATTTATAAGTAAAACTTAGAACTACAGAATTTTAAATTTTTTTTGTAGTTTTTTAAAAAATTTTTGAGTCCAATTTTCTAGAAACAGAGATTGAATATTTCTTTAGTAATTCTTCAGTTTTGATTTTATTTTTTATGCCATGGGGTTTTATTGTCTGATATCAAAATCCAGGTTAAGAGCAAATTACAAAAGAGATGACAAAGCCATATAAACTCTTAGGTGGAAAAGAGTTTTTTGGTTCTTAAGTATAAAACAATTATTTCTATCGACAAGGATGAAATTTGGAGTTATTTTAAAGAGATGTTGTATCTTAAAAGTATCAATCGAAATTTTCCATCATTCCTCAAAGCCTCCTGCCGAAAATCCCTTCCAAGTCCTCCAATAATAACCCGATTTTCCGGCAAGTGGCTGCACAGTCGCCTTGAACATCCTGCCTGTTCCGAAGTATGAGGAAGGGGCAGGAGGTAGCTATAGACCCTTCAGCATTTTCAGCAACATACCGTTTTTAATGGCATCATCCAGAAAACCGTTGTTGGCTTTTTCCATATACATGATCACGCTCAACAATTTGAGGATTTTGAAAGGGCTGATATCGGGTATTTGCCTAATGCCCTGCACAATTTCCAATCCTTCAGTCCATTCCTCCCAGGCAAAATTTATCAGCAGACCTGAATAGAGCAAGTGTTTCTTAAGCTCCTGACCCACAATATCAAAATCCATATAACGCTTTCTGGCTTCCTCTGTCAGGGTTACAGGAAGGGCTTTTTTAACCCTTTGGATTTCTTCTTCCATCTGTGGGATAAAAGTCTTTAAAGTTGCAAGGGCATTTTTTCCTTTTTCGGATCCTAGAAAACTTTCAAAGTTCTCAATAGGGGTATGGACAGGTTTCATTACATTCCAAGATATCCCAAAATTCCGGTTTCCTCAAAGCCTATTGCCGAAAATCCCTTTGACTGAAAAGGGATTTTACGGCAAGTGGCTGAACCGTAGGCCTGTTCATGCTGTCTGTTCCGAAGTATGAGGAAGTGGCAGCATGTCCTCCTTCAATACATTGTAAACCAATTCTGTTTGCTGGGCTTTTCTTTCCCTTTCTTTTTTTTCAAAATACTTTAAGCTATAATAATAACCAAGGATCAAAACACCTCCCCAAAGCATCAAAAATGCCAATAGGCTGAAAACCTTTTCAATACCAGTTATAAACATGCCTTTTTCAAAGGAACTGAAATGCTCCAGTCCCCCAATACCCCTCCTATAAAACCTTCTTCTGGAAATGGCATACCTGATGGCCAATCCTATTACCACCATCAACCATCCAAGCAATTTGAAATCTTCCATAAACCGGCCTATCAGTGGCTGCGCGAGCAGCCTGTTTAAAAACTAATTTCTTATTAATTTAGTGATTTCTTCAAAACCCACAAAGTTTTGGGTCAAAAAAGCGATTTAAAAAAGGGGAGGGGCAAGCCCTCCCTTTTCTAAAATTTGCGTTTTCCTTTCATCTTTTCAGTTAAGGACCAATGCATCTGCCCCTGATTTTGCAAAGGCTTCGCAAAGATCAAATGCGGTCTGTGATCTTGCCTGTCCCGTGCCTCCAAGCAAAAGGGATTTCAGTTTGGACTCTCTGTCCCTGTACTTCCTGATATTCTGGTAATACCCCGTAACCGCATTGTATGCCCCGAAAACCGTTCCTTTGGTGGTTTCTGCCTGTTGGCTGGGATTGGAAAAGGTATATTCATAAACCTCATTACAGGTATTTTTGAACAGGGTCGAGAGTTCATCATCATTCCCTGCTTTGAGGTGACCCAGGGTTTCCCTGTTGGGACACATGGCAAGTTGAATGAGTTTTTTTACCTCTGGATCGCTGATCCTGACTTTTGTCCACCTGTTGAATATCCCTTCCAACTGGTCAGAGAAAATATTGCTCATGCCCATGACCCTGTGTGCCGTTTCCAGCCTTTCCTGTGCTCCTGAGGTGTGGCGGATCCTGATGGCGTTGCTTTTGTTTTTCATGGCAGCGTTCAGGGTATTATTGCAGACTATCCTGATGGGGGTAAATGCTGCCGTGATGCTACCGCTTCCGTCGTGGCTTGTGGTCAGGAAAAGGTATTTTTCAATGATATCATTATTGCCCACACGGATATAATCGGGAAGTTTGGCAGTGATGAAAATCCTTTCCCCCTTGCCGAGTGCACCCGCTGTTTCATAGAGTATGCCCTCACCGCCCACAATACTATCAAAGAATGCAAATGCATCGGTGTTCTGTACCACTTGGTAATCTTTCCCCACTACCCCCAATACTGCATGGCTGTCCATGCGCATGGTTGCATAGTGGGTATGGATACGGATATCTTTTTCTTGTGGGCTGTCCCCTGATTCCTGGGGGTCTGGTCCTGTGAACAAAGGTGTTTTTGCCACCTCAAAATCAAGTCCTGCAAACTGTATGGCCTCTTTGCTGGTGGGATAGTCAGAAACTACCTGTCCGAGTCCGTGCCATGCTTTTTCCTTTACCGAAAAGAAACTGTGTTTGCCTGTGATCTGGTCTAAATGGATGTTATGTGCCATGATTTTTGAAATTTAAATGTGATGGATAATTGATTGATCAGAATGGGAGGTCGTCTTTGGCTTCCTCCATTGAAATCCCTTTGGGAGTTTCGGATGCCTTTTCCAGCGGCCTGTCAGAAAGGGAATCCTGTTTTCTTGCCCCTGCGAGCAATTTGATGTTGTTGACATGAAAATTGAGCCTGCCCACAGGGTTTCCTTCCCTGTCTATGTAGGCATCCGCATCGAGCCTCCCGAAGAGTTCCACCAGTGCGCCTTTTTTGAGAATTTTAGCTACTCCAGCACTGATCCAATAAGAGCAGCTTACAAAGCTTGTCAGCTCCATTGTTTCCCCGGATTTGGTCCGGTACCTGTCATTGATTGCCATGCGGAAGTTGACTACTTTCCTTCCGTCCTTGAGTTCGGCGGTCTCTGCATCCGCCGTAAGTCTTCCAGTGATTACCATAATAAATGTGATTTAGGTTAAACATTTGTTCTGTTTCCCCTTTCCTGTAGTCCTCCATAAAAAACACTGTTTTTTAAAAGAAAAAACGGGAAAAAAGAAAGCAAAGAGA
Organism: Aquiflexum sp.; assembly: GCF_041751335.1. GTDB lineage: Bacteria > Bacteroidota > Bacteroidia > Cytophagales > Cyclobacteriaceae > Aquiflexum. Next base: position 16,933 of record NZ_JBGSXS010000330.1, on the reverse strand, counting down.
CAGGTGTCCGGCGACAGCCAAAAGGAAACGGAATAAGTCCCGCAGGGTGCACGGACCGAGGAACGAGGGGCGGGCATTATGCCGTAGTCTTTTGGCCCCTATAAAAAATCATGACAATCCGGACACCACTTTAGCTGCCTTTTTATCCGTTTTGTCTTAAAAAAAGTAGCAATAGCTTTTCAGATTAGGAGTATTTGCACCAATGCACCTATTGTTCTGATTCTGAAACTTTATTGTATTCACTAAATTCGCTTTAGTGGTTGCCCGTAGGAGGGAACCTGGTCAAATTGGCTGGAGAGGAACTTCATTGCTTGAGTTTTTCAGCAGAACCTAATAAATGCAGGTTATAACCTAAAATTTTAAACAATCATTTGAAGACCTTAACTTCACAATGCTTTAACCGAACTTTATTTCTAATATATTACCTTTGAGAAAGTATTTTTCTTCATAGGTATTGATGATATTTTAAACAGGGCTGTTTGGCTTTTCCGTTTTTTTATTGATGAAACTATATTCTGGAAAACAAACCCTTCAGTTTTGATGATGGTTTTTAAAAAAATAACAGGGCAGATAAATAAGAGACCAATTGGTAATCAAGCTAGGAATTTTTTTCCTATTTCCGAAAATAATAGTATAAAAGTCAACAGTTGTAATGATAATTCATCAGATCTTGTTACGTGTAGTTAAATTTTATCTCCGAGAAAAAAAGTAACTAATCCTTGCTTTTTATATAAATGGTATTTAGTATTGAAGGATTTTAATTCTTAGTTCCTTGATTATTTTATAATTTAATAACAACGGAAAATTTAGAAAACCGGACTTTAAAATTGTTTTTGCTCGGATAATGAAATATATCTGAAACTACCCTTCTTTGAGATCAACCATTATTTTAAATAATTTTTAACTAAAATCATTCATTATGAAAAAGTTTTGCCTTCTACCATTCTTAATGGTATTTCTTTTGGACACTGCGGATGCCCAGAAAGAAAACAACAAAATCGTAATTCGTGAAATAGGGACTGAGAGCGTTAGACTATCAGTTGAAAGTCTTCAAAAGCTAAATAACTTTAAACAGTCAGAATTTATAAAAGAAATTACTTTTGTAAATTTAGAAGGAATCAAAAGTCTTATAAATCTTGAAGAAGCTTCTTTTGAATTGCCGGGTAAATCAGGAAAGATCCATGCAAGAAAAGTACAATTAGACCTGAATTCACTGGAAGATTTTACCTGGTTAGGAAAATCCAAAGGGGTAGATGTACTGCTTAGCGCAAAAAACGGGAGGATTTTTGGGCAGTTAAGAAAAAAAGGTGAAGTGTTTGATCTTCAATCTCTCGATAACGGGCAGATGGTTTTGATATCATACGACATGGAGAAAGTGAATCAAATGACCTGTGCAACTGATGAAATGGCACCGCCAATCTCCAAACAAGACTCTGTTCAAAATTGGGAAATAAAGGATTTCAAAATGGTCAAAACTTCTGAAAAAAACATTCCTGACCAATCAGAAAATATGATGACCACTCCATTTATAATTCGTACCCTAGTGCTATTTACACCAGCAGCAGCGGCTACTGGTATGAATATGAATGATCTTGTCAATACTGCCTTTACCCAGTGGCAATTGACCTCAGTCAACAGCAATACCATAGCAACTTTGCAACTTGGTGGGGTACAAGAGTTAAATTTCATAGAATCGAATGGACCTTTTGGAATCGATAATATTATTTTTGATATCAATGCCCTTGCAAATAATTTAATAGTTCAACAACTTAGAAACAATACTGAAGCAGATATTGTGCTTTTAATTACAGATGGTCCTTATGGAGGAGCTGCTGGAATTGTGAGAGAAATTGGACCGAATGAACCCAATGCCTATGGAATTGTACAAGCAAGTGCTGCTACTTCCAACTTTACATTTATTCATGAAGTAGGTCATCTTTTCGGGGCAAGGCATGAAATCACAAATGATCCAGCCCCAGGGGATGCCCATGGCCATGACTGGCAAACAGGTATGTGGCCTTTTACAAATAAGTACAGGTCAATTATGAGCACAACCAAAATTAATGTGGAACGTGTTATGCACTTCTCAAATCCAAGAAAAACCCACCAAGGAAAAGCTACCGGGATTATTGATGAGGCATTCAATAATAGGGTAATCAATGTCAATGGACCGATTGTGGAAGCATTCCGGCACTCCGCTCAGGCTTTATGGGCCTCAATTAATGGTCCAAGCTCTGCCGACAATGGAGACTTGCTGGCTTTTATACCCAACATCCAAGGGGGACAAGGTCCTTACACAATGGCATGGTATGCCAATACTGGATCGGGATTTTATTATGCGGGAAACGGTGGGCAACTTAATATTGTTATGCCTAACGATGAAAACCTTCAAATACAATTGACAGTAACTGATGCAAATAATGATAATTTTACTGCCAACCGGTTTGTCCAAAACAATTTTTTGGGAGGTGGATGTACGATTTGCCCTGATCAAGGAGATAAAATGGAGACAAATACAGATGATGAAAATATTGAAGAAAAATCTATCCTCTATCCTAATCCTGCCTCTAACATAATAACTTTAAAATTATCAAATATTCTCAATGACCCACTTCAATTTGAAGTATTGGAAGTAAACGGCAACAAAAAAGCCTCCTCTCTGGTTAAGGTACTATATAAGACAGAGGATAAAATGGACCTAGATATTTCAAGGTTGAGACCGGGGGTTTATATGATAAGGTATTTGGACAAAAATAATTCCATTAATAGCCTACGTTTTGTAAAGGAATAAATATGAAGAAGCAATTGATTTTGATTACCTGTGCAATCTTTCTACTTAATTCCTGCGATAATGATAAGGAGATGGTACTCGATATTGGAGTTCCAAATGGTGTAATTTCAGCTTTAAAAAATGGACAAACCTGGAATACTAATGAGGCCTATTTTAGCCATTCTGAATTTTCTGAATGGCAGGAGAATAATGATTTGCTTCCTCAAAGCTTTATACTCAGTGGTGGTTCACATGATAATGAGCAAATCGTTAGGGAAGGTTTTTCAATACGTTTTATTCTTCCTTCATGGTCCCAACAAAATATAAGTGATTCTTTTGATTTTGATGCAGCTAGATCAAACGACATTAGTAAATTGATGTCCTTGTTTTACACTATGGTCGATGATGGTGATGTATTGGGAACTATTTACGGTACAGATACCTCTGCAATTGATAATTATATACAGTTAGTAAGATATGACAAAAAAAGGAAGGAAATTCACGGTATTTTTCAGGTTACGCTTTTTATGATTGAAGGTTCCATATTGGAACCTAATGCGCCTGAGAAACTCCAATTTACTTCTGGTAAATTCAGTGCAAAAATTCCGGAGAAATGGATTATTGGATTTGATGATTGAGTCATTTCAATATAGGTAAGGCTTTAACAATCATTTGTTAACCTTAACTTCAAAATCCCATAACTTTATTAGACACATTACCTTTATGAAATTTTTTTTTCTTAATAGGTATCGATGATATTTTAAACGGACCAGTTTTACTGTTCCGTTTTTTTATCGGTAAACCAAAAGCTTGGAATACAAAGTTTTGAGCTTTTGAGGGGATGTTTTCAAAATGAACAGGACAAATACTATCATATTGAAAAACTGTATACTCAGCAAGGAATTGTTTTCGTATTTCCGGTAAGTTAAATATGAAAATCAACAGATATAACTATCTTATTCTTGTTTTTTTTAGATGGATAGTTTTTAACATTAGAGAATATTAATTGAGCACACTCCCATGGAATCAAACTCCATTGAAACACCATTTTTACTTCAATATCCTATTCCCTCAGGGCTTCCCTGCCCACTTCTTAAAATCCCTTGCCCTTTTCTGACTAACAATCACAGCCCTGTCAAAGTCAGGTTTAATTTCCAGACGTAGTTTCCCGAATTCTATTGTTTCGTAATGGCTGCAAGCACTAATATTGATGATGATCTGTCTGTTTGCCCTGAAAAATTCGGTAGCGGGAAGCTTGTGCTGCATCTCGTCCAATGTATGGTTGATCATAAAATCCTGACCTGATAAGGTGCGCAGGTAATTATATTGGTCTTTGTGAAATATATAAGCAATCTCCTCATGGCTGATAGGAATGTTCCTGCCGGATTTATGTACCCAAACAAATGGTTTGATGTGTTCCTGCCCATCGTCTTTCAACAGGCTATTGACCAGATAGGAAATTATCAGCAACAGGTTTAAAATAACCAAAAGAAGAATGGCGACGGGAAATTTCAAAACCAAAAACCCCGATTCCCTGACCCCTGTTCCAAGGAGATAATGTACAAAGGCTGTCAGGACATAGACCAGAAATGCCGGAAGAACCAGCGCCAGGACAATTTGGTAAAACAATCTTTCAAGGAATTTTCCCCTCCAATCATAAAAGAGATTGAGGTTGCTATCAATCCATGAAACATAAAATACAACAGCAAACGCTGCAGCTCCTGTATATGCAAGGGAGATAAAATATTCCCTGCTCAGGATCAGATCGAGCAGGTTCCTCTCATCTCCTATACTAATGATAAAGTGTGCCGATATGATGGAAGCATAAAGTATCGAAAAGAATCCGGGCCAGAACCTATTTACTACAGTAGCATTGGAATTAACCATGGGTTATTTGTTAAAAGATTTTTAAAAAAAGAGCAGGTAAGGTCTTCAATGGGTGAAAACAGTTTAAAGTCCTTTTCGGCAGAACAGGGTGATTGAGATTTTTGGGTGTTAAGTTCAATAATAAGTTATTACGGATAATTTACCAAAAATGACTAAAAATAAGGTTGTTTGGTAAAATTTTATAAATAATATATGTAAAGCATAAAATTATATGGATAAAACAATTTATGATATCACAGTAGATTATGAAAATCCTTGAAAATAATTGTATATACTTCAGTGGTCCATCATTATACTTGAACACTTTTTTATAATACTCCGCGTATGTTGGAAACCATTCCGACTAATTGTTAAGGTTCATTCTGTTAGATTGAGTTGTGATCTGAAATCATTAATTCGATCAATAAACTATGTGGGTTATGACAGAGATATAATGGAAGATTTTATCAAAGTCCTTCATGCGAGAATGAAAGAATCTATCAGGCTATCGGGAATGACTGCTGATAATGGGATTCAGTCTGCGCACTCTTGTCTTGAAGCTGTAAGGGAAATCCTTTCAGAATTGTACGCTTTTATGGACACTCAGGATTTTTTGGACAGAGAAACGGAAATCAGGTTTTACAAGGAATACCTGCCCATGTTCCGCTCGGAGCAGTTTTATTATGCAGACCTGGTCTTTATAGAAACCAACAGACCCTTTGGAACCAAAAAGCAGACCATCAGGTATTTTTCGGGACTGCTGAAGGAAAAGGAGCTCTTTTTCAGAAGAAACAATTTCCTGTATAAGTATTATTGTTTGGGAAGAAAAGACCTGGACGAAGAGCTGTTTTCAAAGTCAAAAACAGAAACACAGTTGTTTAAGTCCCCGCTTTTTGGAACCGAAAAGGAATATTTGTCGGACTGCAGCACTTCCCTTTCCCTGATCATGGCCAATGAAAGGATTTCGGCATTCCTCAAAAAAAGTATCAGGGAGCTTGAAACAGGAAAGAATGAAACATCAGTCCCTAACAAATCCCATATGCTATGGACGGATTCCAAGGCGGCCCTGATCGAACTTGCCTATGCCCTTCAGAGCAGGGGTTCGGTAAATCAGGGCAAAAGCGATGTCAAATCCATCATCCAAATTCTGGAAGAGACCTTCAATGTGGAAACAGGGAATTTTTATAGGACATTCCAGAGCATGCGTATCCGTAAAAAGAACCGGACTGTTTACCTGGACAACCTGAAGGACAGTCTGGAAAAACGAATGGATGAGGCGGATAGGGAATGATCCGCGATCTTGAATGAAGATTAACTTTTAAATGTTAGGAATTCAAATCTAATTTTTTTTGTATCATTTTTTAGGTAAAAACCTCTTTCCTTTTCTAATCCAATTCAAATTTCTTATGAAGCACTAATTCAGTTGACCAAAATCAGAAGGATAAAATATAGCGCTATTGGTAAGCAGGATTTATTTCATTTTTCAATTCAATGAAAATTCAAAAGCCTTTAAAGTGGAATATGTTCGAATATCTTTAGATAGGTCTAAAATTATAATTTTGTCCATGTTCTATTTTTTATCCTCCATATTTCCCTTTTTTTTTTGATTTAGTTTTATCCCATAGTTAGAAATAGGAGAATTAAATTTTTAAAACATCAATAAAATTAAAATTTGTCCAACCTTATTTCAAACGTTGCAGAAGTTTAATTAATCAAAAGTCATTTAACCTAAAACCCTAAATAATATGCGGAAATTTACCCTAAAATGTGCAATGTCATTTTTGGTGGTTTTATTCATTCAAGAAGCTGTTGCCCAACAAATTGTAGTGACAGGGAGAGTAGTCGATAGCGATATGAATGAGGGAATCCCTGGAGTGAGTGTGGTAGATCAAAGGAGCAGGGAAACTCAGAATATCGTAGGTACAATCACCGACATCAATGGTGAATTTTCCATATCAGTTTTACCGGAGTCCTCCCTGACTTTCAGTTACATCGGTTACAGTACCCAAACAATACCTGTAAATAATCAAACAGTCATTAATGTGACTTTATCACAAGACGAAACAAGATTAAGTGAGGTAGTTGTGATTGGTTATGGTACCCAACAACGTTCAGATATTACAGGATCAGTAGCTTCTTTGAACACTGAGGATGTGGTAACTGTTCCTACAACCAATGTCAAGAACCTTTTTGCAGGTAGAGTTCCCGGAGTATTATCCATGCAAACTCCCGGACTACCTGGAGCAGATAACTCTGATTTACGGATAAGAGGATTCGGAAATGCTTTAGTTATTGTTGACGGAGTGGAATCATTTTTGGATCGAATTGATCCAAATGACATAGAATCAGTTACTGTTTTAAAAGATGCCTCTGCAGCAATATATGGTGCTAGAGCCGGTAATGGTGTAATTTTGATCACAACTAAAAGAGGAAAAGCAGGAGATGTTAGGCTCAATGTTCATTCTTACACTGGAGTCCAAAATCCAACTCTTTTTCCCAGACAGACTGATGCAGCTGGATATATTCAAATGGCAAGAGCAGGGCAGTTTAACAGGCAATTTAACCCCGACAATCCTGGGCAGGAAATCAATTATGGAGAATTTACTGAAGAAAGGCTTGATCAATATTTAAGTGGTGAATTGCAAAGTTATGATTGGACACATGCATTGCTTAGAGATGGTGGGGGTAGGATTTCGGCAAACAATATCAATGCAAGTGGTGGAAGTGAGGATGTGAGATTTTATACCTCAGTAGGTTATTTGACTCAAAATGGACTTTTTGATGGGAACTATGACTACAGTAAAGTTAATATAACAAATAATCTTGAAGCAAAAATAGGGAATAGGATTAATTTGTCCTTTATGTCCTCTTATATAGAAGAAGAAAGGGATTATGCTCAATTTGACCCCGGTACAATTTGGAATAACCTTAGAACAGCTAAACCATTTTTTCCCACGGAATTGCCTGATCCATCAAGAATTCCATATTCTGGATTCACTGAAAGAAACCCAGTAGCTGGTACTCGAAAGGATTTTTCCGGGTTCAATTATACCAAGCTGGAAACCATTGCCGCAGCATTACAACTTGATTACGATGTACCTTACATTGATGGGTTGAATATGGGTTTTAGGTTCAATGTGAGGATGAGGAATATATACAATGAAAATTTAGCTAAACCATTTGAGGTATTTGAATATAATCCAATTAATGAAGAATATATTTTAAGGGGGAACAGGGCTGTTAATCAATTCTCAAAATCCATAGGAGGAAGTCAAAATGACCCCAACAGAAGAATTCTATCCCGGTTTTTTCTGGAATATCAAAAACAGTTCAACAAGCATAAAGTAGGTGGTCTAGTCTTCTATGAAGTTGAAGATAATACAATAAATACTGTATCGGCCTTAAGAAGGAACCTGTTGTCTCCCAGTATCCCTCAGATATCAGCAGGTGATGATGCTCTCACGACAACGGGAGGCACTGGTGTCTTGGTCGGATATGGTAGAACCAGTTATGCAGGTAGATTGAACTATGAATTTGACAACAGATTTCTGGTAGAAGGCACCTTCAGGGTAGATGGTAGTTCTAAATTTGACCCTCAGGTAAGGTGGGGATTTTTCCCATCAGTTTCCGCTGGTTGGAAAATGCACAATGAAGGATTTCTTAAGAACAGCAGTACTATTGATGAAATGAAATTAAGACTTAGCTACACCCAGACGGGTATAGATGCTAATGTAGGTAACACTGCTTTTCAATATTTAAGTGGATTTTCGGAATTGGCACAGGTTTATTACTTGGATCGTGCCAATCCCACTACCCAAATTAGAACAACTGGACTCGCCAATCCATTTATTACTTGGGAAGAGACAACCCTGTACAATGCAGGAGTTGATTTCGGTATGTTAAAAGGCAAATTATATGGAAATGTTGATGTCTTTTATAGGTATAGGGACGGCCTGTTACGACAATCTTTGGAAGGATTACCGTCCACTTTCGGTGCAAATCTACCTTTGTTCAATCTTGACTCAAGAAGTGACAGAGGATTTGAATTTCTTTTAGGTTATCAAACAAATATTGGAAAAGTAAAACTTGATGTAAGTGGAAATTTCACCTATGCAAGACAGAGATTTGAAAACTATCAGGAAAACATAGATTTTGATGATCCCAATCAGGTTAGGATTGACAGAAATTCCAATCAATGGTTCAATCGAGGGTTTGGATACCTTACAGATGGCATTTTTAATTCCCAGGAAGAAGTGGAAACTTGGATAGCCAACAACGATGTGGTAACCATCAATGGTACTCCAAGAGTAGGTGATATCAGGTATTTGGACGTCAATGGTCCTGATGGAGTGCCCGATGGAGTAATAGATAGGTATGATTTACAGCAGATCGGTTATGGAGGATTCCCTGAAATAAACTTTGGTCTCAACCTGAATCTGAGCTATGACAATTTCACCCTAACTACTGTGTGGCAGGGTGCTAGCAGGTTCAACATCAATGTTGGAGGCATGTACAGAAACCCGTTCGATAATGAAAATGTACCACTGACTATTCACAATGAATACAGTTGGACTCAAGATCCCAATAATCCTGGTATTGGTAATAATCCTAATGCTCAACTGCCTGCCTTTGATATTGATGGCTCTAGGCCTTGGAACAATGTCAGTTCAGATTATTGGTTTAAAGATGGGACATATTTAAGACTTAGAACTGCCCAACTATCTTATAACATCCCTCAAACTATAGCTAAAAAAGTATGGACAAGAAGTATCAGGCTTTATGTGGCTGGTGAAAATTTGCTGACATTTTCAAGATTGGGAATCTTCAGTGATATTCTAGATCCAGAACAAGCATCCAATATAGGAACTTTTGGACTCCCAGTATTGAGATCTTACACTGTAGGTATCATGTTAGGTATTTAAATATTAGGAATACAACGTAAATTAAAATTGCCATGAAAAATAACATATATATATTAATCTTAAGTTTGATTACATTCAGTTGCTTTGACAATTTGGATAAGGAACCTGATTTTATATCCGAAAATCTGGTATTTGAGGATCAAAATTTAACAGAAGCTTATATTGCTGATTTATATGAAAGAATTAATTTTCAAAGGGGTAGGGAAGTGCCTATGGGAACAAGAAGTGCGGTAGGCGCTGAACATATAGCCTTTGCGAATTGGCAGGAACCTAACATAGCTGCTACCAGACAGTATATCGCAGAGACTGGTCCCGGACCTTTGGATAGATGGTTGTACACACCAATAAGGGATATGAATTTTCTTTTGGAAGAAATTGGTTCGAGTACTTCCTTTTCAGAACAATACATTAATTTGAAAAAGGCCGAAGTGAGATTTCTAAGGGCGTTTGCTTATTTTGAAATGGTCAAATCATTTGGTGGAGTTCCATTGGTTTTGAGTGTACAGGATATAGATGAGCCTAGGGAAAATCTGCTGGTTTCCAGGGACAAGGAAGAAGATGTGTATGATTTTATTTTCAATGAACTTGAAGAAGTAAAAAATATATTTGACAGTAATAAAACAGGTGCCAATGGGCGAGCAGATAGATATGCCGCATTGATGTTGCAAAGCAGGGCAATGCTATATGCTGCAAGCATTGCCAGAAATGGAAGTATTGATCTTGATGGTGTAGTTGGAATTCCTTCAGGAAGAGAAAATGAATTTTATCAAAAATCTTACAATGCATCCAAAGAAATCATTGATTCAGGTTTGTTCCAACTTTATGATCAAAATCCCGATAAGGTTCAGAACTACAGGAATATTTTCTTGGATGAAGGGAATAATGAAATGATTTTTGTTGAAATTTTTGAGCCTTTCATCAAAGGACATGATTTGGATTTTATGGCATTTCCCGCTGGATTTAATGCTACTTGGAATGCTAATTGGCCGGTTCTTTACGATTTTGTAGAACTTTTCGATTTTGTAGACGGCAGATCAGGACAAATTGACAGGTCTCAATTTAATAACCAAAACCTCTGGGATATCGATGATTTCTTTGGTAATAGAGATCCAAGGTTTAGGGCTTCGGTATTTTATCCTGAAGCTGAATTTCAGGGAAGAAAGGTTTTCTTTCATTCCAATACAGTTTATTTTGAGAACGGTAACAGAGTAGTATCCACTCAGGAAGGTCAAAATTTTCAAACAATAAATGGAGAAACATTCCCTGGTGCAGCACCTCAGCGGAACAGAGTAAATACCGGATTGCTTTTGAGAAAGAGGGTTGATGGGTCCAACACATTGCCTCAAGTTGCAAATTCAGGACAGGATTATGTAATTTTTCGATATGCTGAGACCTTGTTAAATTTAGCAGAGGCAGCCTTTTATCTGAATTTAAACGGGGAATCTCTAGATGCCATTAATCAAGTAAGGGTAAGAGCAGGAATGCCTGTCTACACATCAATTGATGAAAATAGAATAAGGAAAGAAAGACAAGTAGAGCTTTGTTTTGAAGATCAGAGGTATTATGATCTGGTAAGATGGAGAATTGCCGATCAGGTACTTTCGGTGAGAACAGCTGGTATGGTATTCAGTTATCATTTAGAGGAAGATCAATATGCAATTACCTTAAGAAATGCTGAAAACCTTTTAAGGGTTTTTGAACCACGGAGATATTACCTTCCTTTTGGTTTAAATCGATTGGCTCAAAATTCCAATTTGGTTCAAAATCCAGGGTTTTAGAATTAAAATTATCTAGGTAACAAGTAAATTATATTGGGGTGGCCAAAATCAAAACAATATTGGCCACCCCTTAAATTTGAGCTCATGAATTATAAAATACTACAATTTGCAATTTTCCTTTCTACTCTTTGTTTTTTTCCCTTCTTGGTATACTCTCAGATCCAAAAGCCTAATATTGTTTTGATATATGTTGATGACTTGGGATATGGAGATATTGGAGTTAATGGTGCTGTAGGGGTTAATACTCCAAATGTAGACAATTTGGCAAAGAGGGGAGTTAATTTTACTGACGCCCATAGCAGTTCTTCAACCTGTACCCCATCTCGATACTCCTTATTAACTGGAAGACATGCCTTCCGGAATAAAGCTGCAATCATTAACGGTGACGCTCCCTTGATCATAGATCTGAACATTGAAACTTTGCCCAAAATGCTTCAAAAGGCAGGTTACCATACAGGGATCGTGGGTAAGTGGCACTTGGGGTTGGGTAATGGCAATGTGAACTGGAACGAGGAAGTCAAACCCGGTCCAAAGGAGGTCGGTTTTAATTACAGTTTTCTTATTCCTTCAACGGGTGACAGAATTCCCACTGTTTTTATGGAGAATCAACGTGTTGTAAACTTGGATCCAAATGATCCTATTGAGGTGAGCTATGGTTCTCGTTTGGACGGATATCCATTAGGCAGTGAAAGACCTGAATTGTTGAAACAACATGCAGATCCCATGCACCTTCAATCAATTACAAATGGATATGGAAGAATAGGTTTTATGAAAGGTGGCAAAAGTGCACTCTGGGTGGATGAAGATTTTCCTTTTGTCCTTTCTGAGAAAGCAGTTGATTACATTGAAAAACAAAAAGAAAATCCGTTTTTTTTGTTTTTCTCCTTGCATGATATTCACCAACCTAGAGTGGCGAATGTGGAGTTTGTCAGGAAAAGTTTGATGGGACCAAGGGGTGATGTAATTGCTCAAATGGATTGGTGTGTAGGTGAAATAACAAAAACGTTGGATAAATTAGGTATTACTGAGAACACCCTATTGATTTTTACAAGTGACAATGGCCCGATTTTAGATGACGGATATTTTGATTATGCGCGGGAAATGGTAGGAAGTCATTTGCCTGCCGGTCCTTTCAAAGGAACCAAATATTCCATTTATGAAGGGGGTACAAGAATGCCCACTATTGTTTCATGGCCGGGAACTGTTGAACCAGGTACGAATGCAGCATTGATTTCACAGACTGACTTCTATGCTTCTTTGGCAAAATTAGTCGGTCAGCCTGTTGCTAGTGGTAATGCAGAAGATAGTGGGGAATTTTTAGATGTTCTATTGAATAAATCTGAGAAGGGAAGAGAATATTTATTAGAAGAGGCCTATGTTTTTGGAATTAGACACGATAACTGGAAATTTATTCCGGCCAAGAATGTCGATGTGCCACAATGGTTGAGGATTAAGTATGTAGATCCCGGTTTCTTTCCAGAACCTCAATTGTTTGATTTATCCATTGATCCATTTGAAACAAATAACCTGGCAAATAAATATCCCGATAAAGTGAAATCAATGGAGGCAAAGCTGATTTCAATTGTCAACGGAGAAGCCAGTATTAGATAATGCAAAAGTTGCTTTTATCAACCACTATCTGGATAATTTTATCCTCTTTCCCAACAAGCATCTCTTTTATAGCAGATGAGGGGAATCCGAGATATTTGAATCCGATCATCCAAGAGCTGGAAAAAGAGTGGCCTAATAACAGACCAATAAATTTTGTATTTCCCGGCCATTCTGTTCCAGCTGGATATCAAGTTACACCAGAAATACGCACTTTAGAAGCTTACCCTCACCTTTTGCTAAAAAAAATCAAGCAGGATTATCCCCAAGCCCATTTAAATATTATTGTAACGGCTATAGGAGGTGAAAACTCATTGAGTGGGTCAACCAGATTTGGAGAAGATGTGCTCTCTCATCAACCAGATCTGATTTTCATTGATTATGCGCTGAATGACCGCAATATAGGACTAGAGGAGTCTCAAAGAGCATGGGGAAATATGATAAAAGCAGCCCTTGCTACAGAAATTAAAGTGATCCTTCTTACACCGACTCCGGATCTCAATGAGGATATTTCTGATGAAAAATCACCTTTGAATCTTCACGCAGAAATGATTAGAAAGTTAGCGAAAGAATATAAGGTAGGAATTGCTGATTCTTATGATTTGTTCAAACAATTATCGAAATCCCATAAACTGGAAAAATACATGGCTCAAAAAAACCATATAAATGACAAAGGTCATGAATTGGTTAGCAACCTGTTGTATGAATATTTTAACCCCAACAACCATGAATAATATAAAAAGGATTTTCTGGGTGTTAGGGTGTCAATCTTTTGTTTTATTCTCCCTTTTTAGTTGCATCGAAAATGATTCGACCAACTATATTGATCTGACAGGAGAGTGGAAATTTGAAGCAGATCCTATGGATAAAGGTATTACCGAGAAATGGTTTTCGGAAGAATTAAAGGATTCAATTAATCTACCAGGTTCTATGGCTGAAAACAATAGAGGAAATAATCCAAGTGTTGACCAAGAATGGACTGGTACTTTTTGGAATAAGGAATGGTTTACCAATGAAAAATATGCCCAATACCGGGAGCCGGATAATTTGAAGTTATCATTTTGGCTTACTCCTGATAAGGTATATTATGGGCCGGCCTGGTACCAAAAAGAAGTTGTAATTCCTGATTCCTGGAAAGAAAGTCATATCAGATTATTTTTGGAAAGACCGCATTGGGAAACCACTGTATGGATTGATGATCAAATCATAGGTATGAAAAATACACTTGGAACTCCTCATAATTATGAATTAAATATTGAAAACCTTAACCCAGGTAAGCATACTATAACTATAAGGGTTGATAATAGGGTCAAAGAAGTCAATGTTGGTCTGAATGCCCATAGTATCTCGGATAATACGCAAACCAATTGGAATGGTATTGTTGGAGATATTCGGCTAGTTGCTACTCCAAGAATTTATATGGAAGAATTAAAAATTATACCTGATATTTCCAGGAAATCAGTTAGTGTCAAATTAAAAATAAAAAATAATAGTGGAAATAGTCAAAAGGCAAAATTGACTTTGACAGCAGAGAAATTGAATGGGGATTTCCCAAACGAAAAAACAATAAACCAAGAAGTTGATCTCGATATAGGGATAAATAACATTGACCTGTCCTATCAAATGGGAGACAATCCTGCATTATGGGACGAATTTAATCCAAATACCTACCAGATGGTTTTGGCATTGAAATCAGATTCAGGAACTGACTTAAAGCATGTAGATTTTGGAATGCGAGAATTTAAGGTAGATGGCAAACATTTCTCTATAAACAACAATCCTGTGTTTCTACGTGGTACCTTAGAATGCGCTATTTTTCCCTTGACTGGATACCCTCCTACCAAAACAGAAGATTGGGAACGTATTTTTAGAATAATTAAAGACCACGGATTAAACCATATGAGATTTCATTCTTGGTGTCCACCAAAAGCAGCTTTCCAAGCAGCCGATAAAATGGGGATATATCTTCAGGTAGAAGCATCTGCATGGGCAAGTATCGGCGATGGTGAACCAATTGATCAATGGTTATATGAAGAAGCAGAAAGCATATTGAACGAATATGGCAATCACCCATCATTTGTAATGATGGCGCACGGCAATGAACCTGCGGGTAAAAATCATAAGGAATACCTCATAGAATTCGTGGATTATTTTAAAAATTATGATGACACTAAAATCTATACAAGTGGAGCAGGGTGGCCCTATATAGATAATGCAGATTATTTCAATTCGCCTGCTCCCAGAATTCAACATTGGAACCAAAACCTTAATAGCATCATAAATAAATCAGAGCCACAGACCGTTTTCGATTACCAAGAGTTAACTGATAAAACACCAATGCCAGTAGTAAGCCATGAGATGGGGCAATGGTGCGTATTTCCTAATTTTAATGAAATGCCGAAATACACAGGTGTATTAAAACCCAAGAATTTCGAAATTTTCAAAGCAACATTGGAAAATAGCAATTTGGATCATCTAGCTGACAGCCTTATGCTTGCATCTGGGAAGTTACAAACTTTATGCTATAAGGCTGACATAGAAGCAGCCCTTAGGACTAAACATTTTGGAGGTTTCCAATTGTTGGATTTACATGATTTCCCAGGCCAAGGCACTGCGCTTGTTGGAGTATTGGATGCCTTTTGGGATGAAAAGGGATATGTCACTCCGGATGAATTTAGAGCATTCAGTGGACAGACCGTTCCTCTAGCCAGACTTGAAAAAAGGGTTTTTTTAAATTCTGATACCTTGAAAGCTTCAATAGAAATAGCGCATTTTGGAGAAAACCCCATTTTAGGAGTGGAGCCTAAATGGGAACTGATTGATAACAACAAAATTGTTTTTGCAAAAGGCAGTTTAAAGGCCAGCGATATAGAAATCGGCAATGGGATTCCTTTAGGTAAGGTAACAATTCCATTGATTGCAATCGAAAGTCCCAAAAAGCTAACATTATCTGTCTCCGTGGGGAAAAACACAAATTCTTGGGATGTATGGGTTTATCCATCTGAAAATAAATCCAGAAATAATGAGGAAATTAGGTTGGTTAAAAACCTGGATAATGAGACCATATCATTTTTAGAAGCTGGTGGAAAGGTACTTTTAAGCACCGTTAAAGGATCCGTAAAAGGGGAATTTGGCGGAGATATCGGTATTGGTTTTTCAAGTATATTTTGGAATACATCTTGGACAAATGGACAAAAACCCCACACCTTGGGAATACTTTGTGACCCCATTCATCCGGCATTTGTACAATTTCCAACAGAGTTTCATTCCAACTGGCAGTGGTGGGATTCAATGTCTTATTCCAATGCGATCATTATTGATCAATTTAAAGGTCTAAATCCTATCGTTAGAGTCATTGACGACTGGTTTAATAATCGGAATCTTGCATTGATATTTGAAGTTAAGGTGGGTAAAGGAAAACTTATTGTAAGTGGTATTGATTTCCATACTGGTATCGAAAGACGAATAGAGGCACAACAATTATTGTTCAGTTTGGAAAATTACATGGCATCTGTTAAATTTTCTCCTTCCTACCCAATCGAAATTGAGGCTCTACAAAAATTCTACAATAATTAAACAATTATAATTGTTTCCAACTTTTAACCTTTCGTGGTTTAATATCAAAGGTTTTTCCTATACTCCCTTGGTGAAACTCCCATGTATTTCTTAAATAGCCTGGAAAAGTACAAAGGATCTTGAAAGTTTAATTCGTAACTTACTTCCTTAAGTGACATTGGAGTAAGGTTGATCAATTCACATGCGTATTGGATTTTAAGTAGATTAAAATAATGAATAATTGAATAGCCTGTTTTTTGCTTAAATAGTGAAAATATGGTGGAATTTGACTTATTGAATTCTTGGGCGATTTTAGAAATAGTAATTTTTTCAGTTATATTCTTCTTAAGATAAGCTTTGATTTCATTGATCAGCTTATCATTTATATTACTGACGGTATCAGAGGATCTAAGTGAATAATACAAGAATGAGCC
>NZ_JBGSXS010000329.1:0-2175 GCF_041751335.1 Aquiflexum sp. | reverse complement strand
AAGCTTTATTTTTTTTTGAATACCACATAGGACATATAGATCACATAGCCTTTTATGAAATGTTTTTTAAGCCATTTCAAAGTGATGGAATAGTAAAACTATGTGCCCTATGCTTCTATGTGGTAAAAAGTAAGATAATATTACCTGAAAGACCTTCGAGGTTCAAAAAAAAACCTCAAAGGTCTAGGGATTCCTCAACTCTTCAAAAACCTCCAAATACCTATCCGTTACCCTATCCCAATTGTATTTATCAGTCAATCCTTCTCTAGCGGTTTCGCGGAGTATCTGCATTTCTTTGGGTGATTCCTCTGCTTTTACAAGCAATTTCGCAACTGAAGCCGCATCTTTTTCAAAAAACCATCCATGCTTTCCGTCTTGCAAGGTTTCCCGGCTGAAGCGGGTATCCAAAGCAAGGATGGCACAGCCATAAGCCATAGCTTTGATCAAGGTAGGGTTGGTGCCGCCATACTCATGCCCATGAAAGTAGGCAAAGCAATTGTGGTATAGGGCTTTCAGTTCTTCGGGGTCGGTGATATAACCTGTGAATTGCAACCTGTCATCTTTCATGTTCTTAAGCCTGATAGCATATTCATCCTGAAAAGGAACATCTCCTACGATAACCAATTTTCGGGTTGAATCCGATTGGATAAAACCTTCGAGGATCAGGTCGGCATTGTTGTCAGGGATCATCCTACCCACAATCAGGTAATAGCCTTCCTTTTCAAGTCCCCATTTTTCTATTTTACTCGGATCAGAGTCATAAGAGGGGTTGGCACCATAGGCGATGACCGTGGATTTGGCATTGAACAGTTCTTCGTAGACCTTTTGCATTTCATCCGAATCATTGATGATACGGTCATAAAATTTGGTGGCCATCTTTGAAGCAAAAAGGAAATACTTTGCTCCCAGTCCTTTCCACTTTGGACGCAGCCATTCCAATCCGTCAACATTGATCGCAGTCGGCTTCCTGAAAATCCTAGAGATGATACCAAACAGGCCATTGCCGCTATTGCATACAAAGATGACATCCACATCTGAAAAACAGGCATGTGTCATGGAGATAAATGAATGCGAAAGTTGGGTAAGGTTCTTGGTTTCGATGGCTGGGGTATAGATCAACTTAATGCCATTTACTTCTTTGGGTTTGTTCTTAAAAAGTGGGCGGTGACAATATACTCGTACCTCAACGCCTCTTTTTTGGAGTCGCTCCCCTAGTTCTTTGACCAAGGTTTCATAGCCACTGTACACATAAGGATAACCTTTGGTCCCAAGTATGGCGACTTTTAATGGTCCTGTATGTTTATTCATGCTCAAAAAGTTTTACGAAATTAGACTGATATGCCTTAGGAGAGAATTCCTCCAAAACCCTCTTTCTTCCATTACTTCCCATTTCCAATCTTTTGTATTTATCCAAAATCAACTTTTCAATTGCTGCTGCTGCCTTATCAGCTTTGTCCCAAGGAATCAAAAACCCTGTTTCCCCATCCAACAGCATCTCACATGCTCCTCCATGTGCTGTTGCCACCACTGGTTTGGCAGAAGCCATGGCCTCCAGGACAACGGTTGGTAGTGGGTCAGGAAGTATGGAAGGCAAAACAAAGATATCCAAACTACGAAGAATGTCAGGAATGTCCTCCCGATATCCCAAATAGGTTACCTCTTTTTCCAAAGCCAAGGTTTTGATTTTTGCCAACATTTCAGTCACAAAGTTTTCAGTTCCCGGATAGGCATCACCGACAATCAGAAAATGGATGTTTTGATGTTTTTCAAGTAGAAGTTTTGCTATATCCAGAAAGTACAGCTGACCCTTCCAATGACTTACCCTACCGATCATTCCGATAAATAATTTGTCTTTTTCAGATGGGATCTCATGAAGGATATTGGGACTGTCTTGCAAATAGGGGTCATAGTCAATACCATTGTACAACAATACCATCTTGGATTCATCGACCCAAACTTTCCAACTGTCCCAAACGGCTTGGGACACGACCACTACTTTATCTGCATAGCGGTTGATCATTTTTCCCATCAAGAGAACAAACCACTTTGGGGAAACCAAGATCTCATGCAGGTGCCAGATATGTTTTGTGCCGGTACTTTTGGCTGCCAATGCACCTACCAGCACTGCTGCGGTATTGGAATAGACATGGGTGATTTTCTTTTCTTTGATCAGGC
>NZ_JBGSXS010000328.1:0-7457 GCF_041751335.1 Aquiflexum sp. | reverse complement strand
AAATCATATAAACTTTCATTCATTATATTTCTTTTAACCTTTTTTTCCTGCAAAAATCAAGATTCTTCGGACAACCCTAATATCAAGGTTGTAAAATCAGATGATGCCATTTTGTTTTCACAATATTTTGGAGAAATTAATCATATCATCCTTGATGAATCCCAGCCCATTGGCACGGTAGAAAGAATTATTGCAACAGATAGTTTTATTGTTCTGTCTGCTTTTGATCTACTGACGTCTTTACATGTCTATGATTCAAAAGGAAATCTTATTGCTTCAAAAGATGATATTGGAGAGGGTCCTGATGGTCTTGGTGAGATCAATGATTTTGCGGTTTGGAACGATGAAATTTATGTGCTTCAGTCATACAGCAGAAAAATCTCGAAATTCGACTTTAAATTAAATATGATAGACGAAATGAGGTTGAAATTTCCGGCAAGTTCATTTCATATAAACTCAGAAGGGATTTTTCTGTATCATCTTGAAAAAAATCCTCAATTCCCTTTTAGACTTTCTTATTTGGATCATCCAGGAGTTACAGAACAAATAGGATTGATTCCGTTTGATGAAAGGCTAACTGCGGCACCTATGCGTGGTAATTTTTTTATAGACCTGGATAGTGATTCCTTTCTTCATTATCATCCGGCTTCTGATTCCATATATTGGTTTGAAGGAAAAAGTCATAGTGCCTTTAGATTGGATTTTGGAGATCAGTTTTTTGATGTAGGCCAACTTGGAGGCCTTCATCCGCTGGAACAATTGAAACTGTACAATGAATTTGAGGGCTTCAACAATTTGAACAATGGCGTCAGGCTTTCCCAAAATGAAGCGCTGTTCAATATAATTCATAAAAATAAACAAGAATACCTGTTGGTAGATTTGATGAAAAAAGAGGCAAGATTGGTTTTAAGTTTAAAAAATGACCTTGCTGCCCTACCTTCCAAAGTATCATTTAATGGAAATAACTCCTATTCAAGTTGGTATTGGCAACAAGTAGAAGATATCAGGAAGTTCTATCAATTGAACAGTTCCAAGATTGCTGATAAGCAGAAAATTGAATTGCCGGAGGATAGGGAGGGTAAGGTTGTTTTTAAAGCTGAATATAAATGAAAGGGTATTATCTTTTGAACTGATTTAATAAAGGACCATATAATTTTAATATGAAAAACATCTTAATATTTCGAGCCTTTAGGTTATAACTTGTTATTATGTTTTTCTAAATTTAATCATGATAACGAAAATCAGAAAAATCGGTAACAGCAGTGGGATTATTTTGCTGAAAGCATTGATTGATAAATATGATCTTGCAGAGGTAATTATTGAAGATAATGGTGATGGAATTATGATCAGGCCTGCAATGAAATCCCTGTTTCAGGCGAAAATGGAAGAAGCCAGAAAAAACAAAAAGACAATTTATTCATAAATGAAAAAGCAAGCTGCTCAACCTGAAATACAGGCCTTACATGAACAGGAATCATACCTGATGATTTGATAGCCGAAGCGATGGAGCTTTCCAAAGCAGGAAAAATCACCAAAACCTTAAAAATTGCTTTACACGCATACATCCGATCCCAAAAAATAAAAAAATTAGGTAACAGGATATTGAGTGAACCTTTGGAATTTAGATATACAGCCTAAAAACTGCGTGAGCTAAACAAAATATGAAAGGAATTGCTAATGATCTTTGAATCTAAATTGAATTTATTGAAAATTTAGAATAAATTTCATTTTCTATAATTTTTGAATTTCGAAAAGGTGAGAGCAGATTTCTTTGTATTGATTATTTTTCAAATTTTCAATTTCGTATTTTTAGTTAAAATTAAAAGCTTTACATCATGAATACCTTTCTCTTATATTTATGTTTAGTTGTATTAGTACCTTGCAATGAACAAAATGAATTTAACAAAAGAGTTGAGATTTTTTCGGATAAAGTAAAATTGTTTCTCCAAAATTCTGAGAAATCTAATTCAATTTGGATAATCCCGAAACAAAGTCCAAAAGTAAATTATAGCATGAAATACCAAAGTATTTTTATTGTTGATAATCTTACTGGTCTTTCAACTTGTCATGTACCCAGAATAATACAAGATATCAGCTTAGGATTAGAACTTAATCTGGATTCTGAGGAATTAAAGGATGTTTGGGAGGATAATACCTTCCCTTTATGTGATTTTAAAAGCTTAATGAAATTGTTTGAATTACCTGAGGAAGTGATTTTGATTTGAATTTTATGGATTAAGCCTATCCATTAGAAACAGGACTTTAAGATTTTGTATAATTCCAAAGTCTTAATATTAATCATAAGTAATATTTTTCTTTTTTCTTTCTGAAGTTTGGAGGTCAAATCGCTATCATTAATCAATCCAGCTTATTTACCCTTTCTCAATTTACCCTTTCTCAATTTAGTGTTGAATCTTGCATCTAAATCCAAATGCCGTGCAAATGTCGGGTGAAATCCTCCTGTTTTTCGGGCTATATTTGTAGAAATCAATCCAACTTGCCATGGTCAAACAAAACTTTATGAACATGAAACAACCACTATTAGGCCAGAAAATTCTGGAATGGAGAAAGGCCAAAGGATTGACCCAAGAAGAACTCGTAGAGCGATGCAACATCAATGTGCGCACTATCCAAAGGATTGAAGCAGGGGAAGTTACCCCAAGGTCTTTTACTGTAAAAGCTATATTGGAAGTGTTGGAAGTCAACCCAGAAGAAGTAAAAAATCTTGAAATTGAGAAGGATGAAGTGCCCAAAACAAGTAACCTTAATTCTTGGCTCAGGTTTTCTTTTATCGCAGGTATCATTTATTTGGTCTTGGCCATAGTGGAGTCTGTGATAGATGTTCAGCTTTTTATCGAAAAGTCAAGCTTTTCTGCAGGATTTGGATATTTCTATACAATCCTCAAAATGTCAGTTCTGGTTTTCTTTCTCCTATTTACAGGGGCATTTTATAAACTGGGAGAAGCTTTTTCAAATTTGCTTTTGAAAATCATGGCCATCTTTCTGATGATATTGACGGGAGCTATTATTCTGGAAGACATTGTGACTTATTGGATGGGAATTGACATTGTTTCCGGACTCCTGTTAAGGTCATTGATGGCAGGTGTGATCTATGTGTTGTTTGCGACAAGTTTTCTGCATCTTTCGAAGGAAAAAGGTACAACTTATATTATTGTAGGAGCATTGGGAATGGTGACAGGAATCACTTTTATGACTGTTGTATTCGCTCTTCCAGGACTGTTTTTCCTTACTGTTTTCGAAATTTCCCTGATAGTACTGCTTTACCAAGAATATAGAAAATCTTCTCCTGACAAACCTTACTCTTATATTTCACAAGAAAAGGTTTTCCAATAATATATATTTAATCAGGGTCAGTTAACCTTTTCTGCAACTAATTCTAGCTGACAGGAAAGGTTTTCTTATTTTTGACCATGTCCCAACAAACCATTGTTTCTAAAGCCTACGAATTGATTACTGATGAAGGGGAGGAGAGGGCTTGTGAGGCGATTTCGGAAGATGCCTGTAGGGAAACTCCCGGTAATTTTTTCAAGAATATATTCAGTGGTTCCCTGTCCAAATTGGCGGAGCAATTGGTCAGTCCAGGTACTACTATGCCTTGGATACTTTCTGCTTTGGGAGTTCCTAATTTATTTACAGGAGCCTTGGTACCTATCAAAGATGCAGGTTCTTTGTTGCCTCAGCTGTTTGTTTCTGCCAAAATTAGGGCATATGCAGTCCGGAAATGGTTTTGGGTAATTCCTGCTTTGATTCAAGCTTTGGTGCTTGCCGTGATGGCTTTTGTAGTGTTGGGTTTCGAAGGATCTACAGCCGGTATTTTGATCTTAGGTTTGCTTTTACTATTCAGTTTAGCAAGTGGTGTGGCAAGTATTAGTTTTAAGGACGTGGTTGCCAAAACCGTCCCAAAAGGAAAGCGGGGACAATTGTTGGCCATGCGTTCCACTATTGGTGGAGTACTCACTTTGGTTGCAGGATTGGTTATTATTCAGGACTTGGAAGGTGAAAGCAATAAGAACTTGCTGTTTTGGCTGGTGATGTCGGGAACGGTTTTGTGGGTTCTTTCGGCTTTTTTATTTTCCCTGATTACTGAAGATAAAGGTGCAACAGAAGGTGGAAGATCTCCGGTGAATGAAATTCAAAATGCATGGAAGTTTTGGAAGGAAGACAGTAATCTTAGACGGTTTATAATGACACGAGGTCTTTTGATGGCGATTCCACTGGCACAGCCTTTTTTTGTAGTCTTGGGAAAAGAGGAATTGGGCAGTGAAGTGAACAACCTCGGCATCATGGTAATTGCTGCAGGAATTGCGAATATTATCAGCAGCCCATTTTGGGGCAGGTTTGCTGATCAATCCAGTCGAAAGCTGATGGTTTGGGTGTCTGTTTTGGGAATTGTCAATATTTCACTGATGGCATTGTTTCCTTTATGGCCGGAAAGCATACAGAATATTTACACTTTTGCAACACTTTTCCTGATTCAGGTGATGGCGCATGGCGGTGCCAGATTGAGCAGAAAAACCTATTTGGTGGATTTTGCTCCAGAAAAGGAAAGACCTTTATACGTTTCCTTATCCAATACGATGATTGGTATATTTACGCTGATTGCAGCAGGATTGGGCAGTCTTTCTTCCTTCTTTGGGATTCAGGCCATGCTGTTTGTTTATGTGGGTCTGCTGGGATTTGGACTGTTTTTGGCATTAAAGTTAAAAGAAGTTTAATCCTGTTAATCTGAATTTTAGAATTTGAGGATAAATTCCTGCAGGTTATCTGTTCTTTCCAATTTGATTTTTTTCCTCAATCTGTAACGGGCAATTTCGATTCCTCTGGTTGAAATATTCATCAGATAGGCGATTTCCTTCGAAGAGAGGTTCATCCTAAGGTAGGCACTGAGTTTGATTTCCTGCGGACTCAGATCGGGATATTCTTTTTTGAACCTTGACATAAAGTCTCCATGCACCTGGTCAAAGTGGATTTCAAACTGTTCCCAATCTTTGTCTCCGGCTATATTTTTATCAATGCTCTGGACGACCTTTTGGATTTCATTTTTGACTTCCTGGTTTTTGCTCTTCTTGATGATGGAATTAAGGTGAGTTTTGGTATGATCGATAAACCCGTTTTTATTCAGCAGATGCATGGTAGCAGATGCCAATTCCTTGTCTTTGCCCTGTATTTCAGCTAATAGTTTTTCATTTCTTAATCTGTCAATTTCTTCTTGGGAGCTTTTCAGCGCAGATTCTTTTTGTTGCAGGGCTTTTCTTTGTGCATCGGTGATCTGATGGGTTTTTTTCTGGAATCTTTTGTCAATCATTTTGTAAATGAATGACAGTAAAATCAGGGAAATTGAAAAATAAATAAAATAGGCAATGTAGGATCGGTACCATGGGGGAAGAATCCTAAAAGCATAAGAATCAGGACTACCGATCTGATCGTAAATATTTTTACTTCTCACATGAAAGATGTATTTGCCCTCTCTCAGGTTAGTGTAAGCTTTATCCCTTTTAACCGTCCAATCTCCATATCCATCTTCAAAACCTTCCAACCAGAATTGAAAAAGCGTTGTATTTTCATTGTTTGGAATCGGGTTACTGGATTCGAAACGGATATTGGCCAAATGATAGGGTATAGAAGGGATGGAAGTTGGAACTTGGGAATATTGCAGGGAATCTTTTTCCCAATAATTGCCTTGAGAAATCAAAGAATCAGAAACACCGGTCAGGTAAACAGACCTTATCATGGTGGGGAAGTAGGAGGAAGGTGCATTTACGTTATCAAGTTTGTACCAAATGAAACCATCGTTGGCGGCAAACAATACCTCATTTGCCCTAATCAAGGATATGTTTTGAAGATCATCATTTAAAAATGGGATGATTTTATTGAAAATCTGATAGTTTTTGACATAAGTACCGTTGATCTGTTTTTCTAGTACCCCAGCCTCTTTATCTCCGATGAAAAAAATATTTCCGAGCGCATCCTCAACCATACTGGTGGCCAAGAAATCAAAATCAAAATATTTTGTAAAGAAGGAGTCTTTTTCAAATTTATCCTCTTTGGAATTGTAACTATAAAAACCATATTCGGTAGAAAAGATCAATCTGTTATTGATTTTCCATACACTGATCAAAAGATTGGTGGGAAGCCCTGATTCAGTTCCATAATATTTGGATTCCACCGAATCCAAAGCGGCATTTAACCGTAGCCTATACACACCCTTATAACCATGAGTCATCCAGATATCTCCATTGAAATCCTGTTCCAAAATCCTTGAGGATTCTTCAAAGCCATTTATTTTTCTTAAGAATAGAATCTCGTTGTTTTTGATTTCAAAGAGAAGTAAACCATTATAACTACCACTGATGATCAAATTTGGATGATCTTTTAAAGGGTGAAAGTTCCATACTCCCGGAAGACTTCCAATTGATTCTGCCGTTGAATTTTTGATGGTGAAAGCACCATCATTTTGTGCCGAAAGTAAAAAATTCTGAATTTGAGACAGTTGATATACTTGTCCTGTTCCCCCTTTGATCTTTTGAATTGCGTTTTGGTTTTCGGCATCAGATTTTTGAACTGAAAGCCCAAAGTTGGTTCCATAATAAATAGAGTTTTCATGAAGAATGGCGTCATATCCTGTCCCTGGCAATCCCGAGAACTGATCTATTAATCTGAAAGGAAGGCTCAATTCCAATAGGGTGATGCCATTATTATGTCCTATCCAAAGATTCCCTGACATATCTTCGAAGAGGGTCAGAATGGAATTGTTCTGTAATCCATTGTCTTTGTTCATGTAAAGAACGGATTGACCATTGTCATTTAAGATAAATAAACCGTCACTTTGGGTACCAATAGCAATATTGCCGTTTTTCAGTCTTAAGGCTTTATTGATCTGGACATTATTTGGAATATTTGCATTCCATTTGTCGATGGTGTTCGAATTGGAAACAAAAACCGAATTGTTTCGGGTAAAAATAAGCTGCTGATTAGTGTTCAATGAAATGATACCCGTGATGACATTATCTCCGAAAGATTTTCCGAAATCAACTGGGAATAATTTACCGTTTTCAAAAACCTGAAGTCCGTCCCCCTTTTGATTGGCAAAAAATTTATTATTGGTATAATGGAAGCTCTCAAAATTCGGAGTTCCCTGAATGATGGAAATCAGTTCCTGGTTATTTGAAAAAACAAATATTTCTTGAATGGTACAGAAAATAACGCGATCGTGCACAAATACTATTTTCCAGATTTCCTCCAGATTTTTACTCGAATCCGGTAGTTTCTCTAAGAGAGAATGATACTTCAAATATCCAGTTTCATCAGGTTTGAAATAGCCAAATTCTCCTTGGCCTGCTACATAGATGATACCTTTTTCGGCAATGTTGACATCTCGGATTTTAGTACTATTTGGCAAGGAATATCTTCTCCAAGTGGTGCCATCATATTCTAAT
>NZ_JBGSXS010000327.1:0-39800 GCF_041751335.1 Aquiflexum sp. | reverse complement strand
CTGAGGTACAAGGTCATGTTCAAAGGTTCAGGAGGGCACTCTTATGGTGCATTTGGAATAGGTAATCCCCATAATGCTTTGGCCAATGCCATTACTGATTTTGTCCCAAAGGCAGATGCATTTACCAAGGAGGGGCCTAAGACCACCTATAGTGTTTCGGTATTGGGCGGGGGTACTTCCGTCAACTCCATTCCTTTTGAATCATGGATGTTGGTGGATATGCGTTCGGAAAGTCAGGAGAAATTAAAGGACATCAATCAATTATTTTTAACTGCGATGGAAGAGGGATTGGAAAAAGAAAATGCCATTATCAGAAGAGGTGATGCTTTGAAGCTTGAAATCGAAAAAGTAGGAGACCGGCCTAGTGGAATGGCCAATCCGGATTCGCCGCTTATACAGCAGACAATGGCTATTTCAAAGTATCTATCAGGAAATGACCCAGTATTAAGTTCAGGTTCCACCAATGCCAATATTGCTTTTTCTAAAGGAATTCCTGCCGTGACAATCGGAAAGGGTGGTGTTGGTGGAGGCGCACATAGCTTAGGAGAATGGTGGATGAACAAAGACGGTTATCTGGGAATTCAGAATGGGTTGCTGTTGGTCTTGATGCAGGGAGGGATGTAGAAGGGAGAGACTAGAAGCGAGAAGTTAGAATAAAGATGAAAGAGCCAAGAACCAAGACTGAAGAAATGAAATTGATATAATAAAAAGCGGGAAGTTTTTATTCTATAACTAAAACCATTAATTTAGTTAAAATTTAAATTCTATGATTTTTAGAAATTATTCTGATTGGCTTTTCAGCCTTTTATTACTTCAATTCATGTTTGGCAATTTTGCCTGTACACAAAAAGGAAAAGATATTCAGGAAAAAGAGGGTCTTCCTGAATCAAAAATAATCAGCTTGACCATTGTAGATTCCATACAGATTTCATTTTTAGGTTATCCATGGGTTGCGGACATTTCACCCATTCAGCAGCGCATAGTTTTTATGGATCAAAAAGAATATTCAGAGGATATTTTCGTAGCTGATTTTGAAGGGAATATTTTGTTATCCTTTTCCAAGTTTGGAGATATGCCCGATAATCATGGAGGAATCCGTGCGCCTGTTTATATTTCAGGTCAGGACAGCTTATTGATGTATGGCAATAGGGGATATCTCACTTTTAATATGGAGGGAAAGCTTATTTCTTTGGTAAAGCCCAAAAATTTTACCAATCACAGCTTTGCTTTCTTTGGCATGGGGCGAAGTTTCGAAAAATTTGAAAACAAATTGCTTTATTTTGATCAGGGGTCAAGGAATGAAGATTATTCACAAATATCTCTTTACGATGATTTAAGGGTTCTCAATTGGCACATTCCGGCAAGTGGTGAAAAGGTAAATTTCAATGCACTACCGGATGAAAGTATCTTTAAATCTGGGAAACATTTTTTCAGACATTCTTGGTGGCCAGCTTTCACAATATCAGATGGGCTAATTTATGCCGTATATGGAATTGAACCCACGATCTATACTTTTGATGTCAAAGAGCCTCATCACCTTATTAATAGTATTCCTTTGAATCTAAAGGATTATGAATTGTTTCCAGGATTGAACGAATTCACTGACGATTTCAGAAAACTGGGGTTGGGTTTTGAATGGGGGAAAGTGGAAAATATCAAAAGACTGGGAGATTATTTTTTGATTTCCTATTTTTCGGGATATGACACCAAGGACAGAGATTTTAACTGGGAAAATAAAACTCAAGAAGAAGCAATCGCTTTTAGAGAATTGATGCTTAAAAAATATCCCAAAAGAATCCAAGTTACAGACTTGGACGGAAACCAACTTCTTGACTTCGCCCCTGATCACTACCATCCCGAAACCATGCTGCTCCGTGATGGACAATTGTGGGTGATGGCCAAATCCGATCCTGATGTTGAGGAAGAGTTTTTTAAGGTTTATCGGTTAGCATTAGAATAAAAAGGTTTAATTAATGGAAGTGGGTTTTGAGATACTTGAAATAAGGTAGAAATAGAATGGAAATAAAGTTGAAATATTTCCCTTCTGGTTTATTCGATCTTAATTCCATCAACGCCGTTCTTCAAATATCCAATTAAATCACTCAGCTAATCCCGAAAAAACCGGGACAAGTTATCCTTAAATATCGCAAAGCAAATATCAATTATATCGCCAAAGGCATATATCCACTTTATATCACGCAGTATATTTCAACCTTATTTTCTTTCAACCTCCCTCAAATTCTCCAATTTCTTATTCCTCAAAAATCCATTGATATCCTCGAAGTGTTCCTTGACCCGCTTATTACCAAATTCAAAAACCTTGGTTGCCAAGCCATCCAGAAAATCCCTGTCGTGGGAAACCAGGATCAGGGTTCCATCATAGGCTTTCAGGGCATCTTTGATGATGTCCTTGGTTTTCATATCGAGGTGATTGGTAGGTTCATCGAGAATCAGAAGGTTGACCGGTTCCAAAAGCAGTTTGATCATGGCAAGTCTGGTTTTTTCACCCCCTGAGAGGACTTTGACTTTTTTGTTGATATCATCCCCTTTGAACATAAAGGCGCCCAAGAGGTCCTTGATTTTGGTTCTGACCTCCCCGACGGCGATTTGGTCGATGGTGTCATACACCGTGAGGCTTTCGTCCAAAAGGGAAGCCTGATTTTGAGCAAAATAACCTATCATGGCATTGTGGCCCAATTCGCATTTCCCTTCAAATTCGATTTCACCCATGATGGCTTTGATCATGGTTGATTTTCCTTCTCCGTTTTTTCCGACAAATGCAATCTTCTGACCACTTTCAATGATCATACTGGCATCCTTGAATACCACATGGTCGCCATAAGATTTGGTCAACTCGTCGACTATGACAGGATATTTGCCAGACCTTGGTGAAGGTGGGAAACGCAATTTCAAAGCCGAAGTATCCACCTCGTCCACTTCAATGATTTCCATTTTTTCAAGCATTTTCACTCTTGACTGTACTTGCAGGGTTTTGGAATAGGTGCCTTTGAAGCGGTCGATGAATCCTTGAATATCCGCAATAGTACGCTGCTGTTCTTCGTAATGCTTCTGCTGCTGCTCCCGGCGTTCTTTTCTCAGTTCGAGGTAATGACTGTATTTGGCTTTGTAATCATAGATCCGGCCCATTGTGACTTCAATGGTCCTATTAGTGATGTTATCTACGAACGCTCTATCGTGGGAAATGACCACAACAGCTTTGGCTTTTTCCATCAAAAATTCCTCTAGCCATTGAATGGATTCTATGTCTAGGTGATTGGTTGGTTCATCCAAAAGTATAAGATCCGGTTTTTGTAAAAGGATTTTTGCCAGTTCAATCCTCATTCTCCAGCCTCCTGAAAACTCAGAGGTAGGTCTGTGGAAATCCTCTCTCACAAAGCCCAGGCCCAATAAAACCTTCTCAACTTCCGCTTCATAATTGACTTCCTCAATGGCATAGAATTTTTCGCTGAGTTCGGATACCTGTTCGATGATTTTGTAGTAATCCTCCGAATCATAATCTGTCCGCACGGTCAGTTCCTCATTGAGCCTGTCGATTTCAGTTTTCATGTCCAGGTAAGAAGCAAAAGCCTTGGCCGTTTCATCGAAAACAGAGCAGTCATCGGCAGTCAGCAAATGCTGTGGCAGGTAGGCTATGATGGCATCCTTTGGCGCAGAAACACCACCTGTTGTGGCTTTTGTTGCACCTGCGATGATTTTGAGCATGGTGGATTTGCCTGCCCCGTTTTTGCCCATCAGGGCTATTTTATCATTTTCATTGATGGAAAAGGATACATTGCTGAAAAGGGCCTGCCCGCCATGCATGACGGAGATATTGTCGATTGAAATCATGATAATAAAATTGAAGCGGCAAAGGTAAGTTTTTATTGAAATAAAGTAGAAATACGGTGGAAATATATAGGTGAAATAGGGGCGATTCTGAGATTCTGTGCGCTAGAGAGTTTTGGAAAGGTTTAGTATTTATAAAATTGGAAGATTGTAAAATTCAAAAATTGTAAAATTCGGGTTAATGGATATATGTTATTGAACGGGCGGGGCCGAATCCTCAGATATACTCCTTTCTAGCCAATACGTTGGGTACTTGGCTTTTTTCAGCGGATTTATTTGTTCTTCACCAGCCCTGAAAGGGCGGAATACCCAAGCGTTGGGTGAAGCCCAACATAAAGGGATATTAAAAAAAACCAATGTGTCCCAGGCCTGAAAGGCCGAGATAACTATCATGGTAACCCTGCAAGGTTTTTATCAATCTAAAATCTATTACTAGCTATCGGGACTAAAATCCATACTCCCATCTTGAATAGATGATTCTACTAATTTTATTGATCCTCGATAATTAAATAAATTATGTTTCGGAACAATTTTTGCATTAAATCAATAAAAAATAATCAAAAAGCTATGAATAATTATCAGAAATTAGAAAAAATGGATAGGGCTTTAAGGATGATGGAAGACCTTAAAAACAGTCAGGTAGCCATGGTGGAAAAGTCTTCAAAGCTTCAGATGGATGCAATGGAATTCAATTTCTCAGATATGGAAAAGAATATGGGGGAGTTATTCTCCAAGTTTAATGAAACTCTTGATACCATCAATGCCGAGATAGACCGCTTTAAAATCAAAAGGAATAAGTTTGAAGAAAAACACGGGTTGGATAAAGAGGAAGAGTTAAGTTCAAAAGATGAATAAATTGTTTTAAGGTTAGAAGAAAATGAATAGAAAAACCGCCTTCCTCAGTGATAATTGCGGTTTTTTTTATTCCCCTGGGAATATACTGCAATCAATGCAAATTCCAACTCTTGGATTAATTTCATTCGAATGGCAATAACAAGCCATTGCAAAATATTCCTTTTATCCGACCTGCCTAATCCTAAAAAATAGTTTTTGGCATCTGGTTTTTGTTGAAATTCATCTTCCAAGTCATGCGGAATGATCAGCGCTTCTGCTTCTTCCAAAATTGTCCATCCGCCATTTTGTTTGGCCTTTTCCAATCAGCTTCAGAATCAATAGGAGGAATGTCAAAGCTATACTTGTCCCTAATCTCTAGTTCACCACCTCGGAAGACTTTCAGAATTCCTGCTAGATAATAGTTGACGTGAAAAGTTAGGGCAGCAATAGTATTTAGTGTCCCAATCTTCTGAGTCGCCTGTACCCATGTCACTTTTTACTATTTGTTCTTTGAAATTTGTATTCGCAATCCAAAGACCGTTCAATAAGCTTCATTCAAACGATTGGCGAGATCTGCATTTCTTTCCATCTTTTGATTAGGTTATAAGTTTAGATTACAACCAAAGCTTTTTCTTTTCAAGATTTCCACTTTACATCTTGAAAGGTAGTTTCCTTACCGTTTTTTATTTTTTCAATGATGGTGATATCTCCTGTATTTTCTAAAATAATCATCTCGATATCATCTAAAGTTGAAAGTCTTTTAAGCCAGGCTGAACTATAAATTTCCTTTTCTGTATTCCTTTCCTTTTTCATAGCCTTACGCAGAAAGTTGCCCTAATAAAAAATTATGATGGACTACTGGTGATCACGGTTTTCACTGCTTTGATCCTCACAGCCAAGCACGTTAATAAAAACTGAAATCCAATAAATAAGAAAATACCAGTGACACCATTGGCAAGGGGGATGTTTTTATTGAGCGCAACTCTAGCCATAATTAACCCTAAAGCAACGGTTACAACAAAATCAAAGGCATTCATTTTTGCAAGGGTTCTTTTACTGGAAACCCTAAAAAAAACACCATAGCAATATAGGCTAAAGGTGTAATGCAGATTACCCTAATCAGGCTGTCCCAACTGTCAAACAAAATATTTTCTATTAATTTTGAGCTACTTTGCTCTTTTTGATGGTGAAAAAAAATGTGCTTCCTTTTCCCTCTTCAGATTCCAGCCATACTTCTCCCCCCATTCTTTCAATACTTTTTTTGACCATCGCCAGCCCCATACCGGTACCCTCGTATTGCTGTGGACCATTCAGACGTTTAAACAAGTTAAAAACTTCTTGTTTTTTGTTTTCTGCAATACCAATCCCATTATCTTTTATCTTAAAAGTAAAATGTGTATCTACTTCCTCCAGATTAATGGAAATAATTGGAGTTCTTTCTTCCGGAACAAATTTGAGGGCATTGGAAATTAGGTTTTGAAATACCTGAAAGAAACCTGTAGATGAACCTTTTAGGACAGGTAATTTTTCACTGGTGACTAGAGCATTTTTTTCTTCAATTTCGTTTTGAAGGATTTTTTTGACTTCTAAAAACACAATATTGAGATCTACGGTTTCGGTTGTATCCAAATTGGAAGATTGGTGATATGTCAGTAAATCGGATATCATTTTACTCAGACTATTAGCTCCATCCATGGCTATATTTAAATATTTTTGTCCAGCGGGATCCAGGCTTTCTCCATGCTTTTTATGAAGTAAGGTTAAAAATGAATTAACCATCCTTACAGGCTGTTTTAAATCATGTGAAACAGAGTAGGTGAACATGGTCATATTTTCGTTGGCGGCTTTCAGTTCTTTATTCAATGATTCAATTTCTTTATTTTTTTGCGTCAATACACGTTTATTGTTGATCAATTCGTTGTTGAGAGAGGTAAAGTCATCCAAAAAAGCTTCACTAATTTCCTTATTCTCATCTGAATTAAGGATATTGACTACTTTTTTTTCAGTTATTCTGATCTGATTTGCCTGCTCATTATTGATCTGCATGATTTCGCCCAACACTTTTTCCGTAGCGGAAATTTCATTATTTCCACAGAGCAAAACTGTTTCCTCCAATAAATAGCCTGAAAATACATAATTGAGGTGGTTGTCATTATAGCTCATGGTTAGCATTGTATTTTCCACTATTGATTTTTCCTGAATGGATAGCCAAAAACTCCCCAATTCTTTAATAGATACTGGTGAAAAAAGACTGTGCAGACCGATTGGAAGTTGAATATTTTCTAAAAAGGAGACAGTGTCCAAAGATATGTGTTCCACAATCCCATGTTTATTACAGGATAGAATTATTTTATGGTCATTAGTTGTATTTTCCATGTTATTGATTAACTAATTCATTAGCGAATGCAACAGCCTGATTGGCATTTTTGGCAAAAGCATCTGCGCCTACTTTTTTCCAGAGATTCATATTATTGAGGAATGGATAACCGCCTACCATAATTTTTAAATTTGCAAAATCATTATTACCCCTTATTTTTTTGATTAAAGTAACTGCTTTGCTCACATGGATTGGAAGGGAAACTGAAAGTGCAAGTATATCTGCCTTGTGTTCTATCAACGCTTCCATCAATTGATTATCAGGCATATTGGCGCCAAGATAATAGGTGTCCCAACCATCCATTTCAAAGAAATCAGTTACCATACGTATGCCCAATTCATGCAATTCGCCGGTAATGGAACAGGCCACCAATGTTTTCCCCTTTCGGGTGGAAGAAAAAATATGCTGGTATAATCCAGACATGATCTGTTGGGTGGCAGCCGTACAATAATGCTCGTGGGCAACTGTAATTTTATTACACTGCCACAGTCGTCCTACTTCGTATTGTGAATCTTGAAAAATGTGCTGATAAATATCTTTAATAGAAACATCCTGTTGGATCAGTTCTGTAATCAAAAGCGTTCCTTCACGCCTTTTTCCATCCAACAAATATTCCAAATACGCTATTGCTTCACTCTTTAGGGGATTGTTTTCAGTGAAATAGGAGACACTTTCTTGGGTACTTTCTTTGAGTTTTTCTTTAGCGGCTATAACGTACTCTTCCGTCGAGGATGAAAACTGTATTCCAAGGATTTCATGAATGGCTTTTTGAACAAAATCCAAATTATGGAGAAGGTCGGTCTCAGGAATATTTCTTGATTCATGGCTGCCGCCCATAGGATGTAATTGGAATACATCTCCGGGAGGTTCATAGTTAATGCTTCAGTCAAAAATTTGAGATGAAAAACTGCATCTTCATGACACCGTTGTTTGCCTTCTGCTCCGTAACGGTTTTCCAGATCGGGATTCTGATCAAAATGTAAACTAGTGATATATTTGGCCAGTTCATCTGATTTTTCCACGAGCAATTGTAAATTGGGTTCGGTCATCATTAACTGCTAATGTGTTCGTATTTCGTTAGTTCCCAACTTTTAGAGACTAGTTTCAATCCCTTGGGTATATTTTTATGAGAATCCTTTAAATGATGGCGATGCCAGTATTCAAAATCTTCTTCACTTTCCCAATAGGTAATCAAATGAATTTCAGAAGGATTATTTAAAGGACTTAAAACATCCAATCTTACAAATCCTTTGGCATGCTCCACAAATCCGGGCCGCTTTTTAAATGCATCCTTCACTTCCTTCTCCAAATCATTTTGGATTTCAAATTTACTAATTGCGGCTATCATAGACAAAATTGGTATTTATTTAAAGAAACTGATACCAGTTAATGCAGTATTCGCTCCAAATTTCTGAATATTCCTAATGTAGGGGATATTTCTCATCATAACTTGATTAATGGCAGAAATCGATCCTACTTTACTGTATATCCCTCTCACAAGGTTATGAATGGATTTAGCAGATTCAACATGCTTCAATCAGTCAGGATGGATAAATATTGATGTGTTTTAAAAACCTGCTTTTTCAATCCAAAACAAAACCAAAATTATCAACGCAAATGCAGGCATTACCACCACTCATTCATTTACTTTCAATTGGCTAGGAAAGGTGATATCACCAAAATAGCCTTTTTTTAAGATGCCGTTTTTGAGTCTGCGAAGATTCTTATTATTCACACATCATGAAGTGAAAGCGGATGTGAAAATGTCCATGATTTGGATCTGTACCTATTCAACTTTATCAAACTGGAAAAAATTGTAATATAAAAATGAGTATGAACTAGCCTCATTTTTTTGAAACAAGATTTCTTCACCCCCATCCATGGCTATGAATTCCAATCCCCCGGTTTGGGCAAGAACCGTATTTAGATAGCCATTAGGGTCAACCATCCTCAATTTCCCATTTTCCGATTTAACTTCAATTATAAATTCCCCTTCTATATCAGGGACGGGGCCACCTTCTTCATTATATCTATATTTGCCTGAAAGATTTTTTAATTGTTCGGGGTCAGATTGATATGCATCAATAATTGTAGGTTCCATGATTCCCCATCCATAGTAAGTGGAGATGGATTGCAGGATTTCATTGATCAATGGCCTGCCGTTGTCAGCATTGGTCATAATGATTACACCGTCACCCTTGTGAGCAAAGGCCATCAATTCTGTTGTAAATCCCTCATTTTTGCCACCGTGCTGGAATATCAAAGAATCAGCCTCCCATTTCAGTGCTGGCCCCAAGCCCCAATTATTTGATACGGCTGTTAACATCAATTCAATGGTTTCCTTTGATAAGATGCCATTGTCTTTTCCAGCTAAGATATCTTGAACTTCTATACAATACTTGGCCAAATCTGTCGGGGTTGTCCAAAGTCCTGCAGCGGCTTGTTCAGGGTAATTATGCCACTGACCATCGATTGGCACGCCTTTTCTATTGTAAGCAATACTGGCTGATGACTCTAAATTCACAGATAAAGGTTGTACATAGGTGCTATTGGTCATTGCCAAGGGCTGCAGGATTATATCGTGCATTACTTTTGCAAAGCCCAATCCGCTGACATCTTCAACTACTTTTTCCATGACGGTATACCCACCGCCCGAATACCTCCAAATGCTACCGGGTATAGTATCTAAAGTTACCCGTGGAGTATTTCCTTCTCCGTTCAGCACCTGAATAAGGGTAGGTAGGGGTTTGTCAACAGGATAGCCCGGAAAGCCATGTCCTGTCAATCCTGAAGTATGGGATAGTATTTTTTTCAGCGTAACTTTTTCAGTTTTGGTGTAGTCATTGTAGGGGATTTTCCAATCCCTTAGATAAGTATTGACATCCTGATCTAGGTCAAGTACTCCTTCCTCGGCCAATTTCAAAACTGACAGTGCAGCCA
Source organism: Aquiflexum sp. (assembly GCF_041751335.1). GTDB lineage: Bacteria > Bacteroidota > Bacteroidia > Cytophagales > Cyclobacteriaceae > Aquiflexum. The sequence goes on along the minus strand of NZ_JBGSXS010000327.1, from coordinate 29,803 downwards.
ATGGTTTGCTAATAGATCCTGCCTGAAAGAGCGTGTTGTTAGTGACTTCAACTTTCTCATTGGACACTTTATTTGATATTCCATAGCCTTTGGCCCAGTGTAATTTCCGATCCTTTATCACCGCTATACTCAACCCCGGCACCTTATAATGGTCCATTCGCTTCGATAGCGTGTGTTTTGTTGGCAAGTTTCCATCAATTTGAATAGTCGTAATAAGACCACTTTCGATCTCTTCTATTTCTGCATTCAGTGAATTATCGATCTCACTAGCACAAGCAGTGAAAAAAAGTAAGGCAATTAAAAGAAGTGAATAATTGGTTTTCATTAGTTGATGTAATTAAGGAGATCGTTTGGCTATTTATTCTATACTGCAATTTTTGGATTATTTGAATATCTTAAAGCTATCACTATCTCTTTAATATTCAAATAAACTATTATGTAATTGTTTTCGCAATTAGCGAATGAATCTTAGATAAATTCCCGCTCCCCATGCTATAGACCAAGCAATAACTGGCCAAGATATTTTTTTCCAATAAAGTACAAACATCAGCACCAGCAGGATGGAGGTAATTGTAAATCCATGTATATAATATTGCCCGAAAATACCTGCAAATCTATTTATTGACTCTTTATCACAGCCCAAATTAAAGAAGATTGTCAGGGTCAGTAATATTTGGTAGTATTTGCTTTTTTTCACAATAGCGCTTAAAGTTTCATTTCAAGCCCCCATTGCACGCTAAATTCCAGACGGCATAATTCATACTTCCCAATACTAAGATTTAAATGACAGATTATAGCATGATGGGACGAAGGGGATTATCACCTTCCCAAGAACCTATGGTTTTGTATGGAATAAAATTGGCAAAAAGCTCCTCGCTGTACCAGCCTAGGCTCCGGGTTTTTTGGATCACTTCGATATGGAATTTGGAGCGGTAGGCATAATTTCGCATAGATTCTTCGTCTTCCCAAAGGCTGAATGTTGCTTGCATCAGCCATGGATATTCTCCGATCCCGATGGAGAAAATCGATCCGTCCCGGTCGTCCATATTTTTGCTGACCGAGGGCACATAGCTCCAGAATTTTCTTAAAAAACGAAATTTGATCCGGGCCCGGGTGATCACTGCAATCGGACCGGATTGGTAGGGTTGGATGGTTTCGAAAGGATTCCGGCCGGACCATGTTCCATGAACTTTGCTTGTTTTCATGTAAATAGTCCAGAATTCGGTGGCGCGTCTTTGAAAACCCGAGAAATGTTTGGACTCATCAAAATACCTTACAGCAGCTTCTTCTGATTCCCAAACTGCCAACAGGGTGTATACATTGACGTTGAGCATTTTGGAAAAGCCATTTTTCCCGCCGCTTCCCATCAGCTTAAAGAATTCCAAGCCTTGTACTTTTTTATAGTCTTTGATGGATTTTTGCATTTGAGCAAAAATCCAGAATGCCTGCATCCCCTCAAATCGAAAAAGGGTAAAAGTGATGACTTGTTGTTTTGTGATTGTGGATAAGTCCATTGGAAAAGCAGTTCAGGAAATTATTGAAAAGAGATAGATCCGAATCGTCTAAAGGATTAACTAAAAATTTTAATTTTGGTTGTAATGTTTAACCCATCCAAATTTCATCTGTCTTATGTGACTTGGTCACTATGGCAAAAGTACACCTCGAAAGAAAAAGCTTGTGAAGCCGTACGATCAATATCCCTATCTACTTCTTTAACTTGGCAACTTAAATTGCCTGAGAATTGTGCTTCGACTTGTATTTCAGAAAGAGATAAATGTGGAAGAATTTACTCAAATTGAGTCAATTTTGTTACTTCTTTTCTTCTACAATTATTAGATCGGACAGATTTTTTATAGATATTCGGGGTGAAAAGTTGAATTCTATTATTTACTTTTCATAAAGACTGAAAGGAATAATTTTTGTTCCATTTACAATAACAACCTTAAAAACATCATGGCAGAAATAAAAATAGAGAAAAAAATGCCTATGTGGCCGTGGATACTATTGATCTTAGTAGTCATTGGTATATTGGTATACTTATTTGCCTTTAGTGGTGATGAAGTTGACAATAGACAAGATGATAGGACTGAGCAAACATCTGAACAATCTTCAGATACAAGGCAGGTCGCTCCGAATAATTCGACAGTAGGCGCCTATGTAAGTTTTATAAAAGAGGATCCAGATCAGATGGGTCTTGATCATGATTTTACCAATGAGGCCCTTTTAAAATTAACAAATGCTACCAGTGCAATGGCAGATGAAATTGGCTACGACATCCAAAAGGATTTAGAAGAGGTAAGAACTCACACAGATAAGATTACCAAAGACCCTTATGAAACTACTCATGCCAATTCCATCAGAAAATCAGCAGAAATTCTAGCAAATGTATTACAGAATATGCAACAGAAAGCTTTTCAGGGCTTGGCTAGTGAAGCCAACGAAGTAAAAAATGCAGCAACGGCAATTGACCCTGATGTGCTTACTTTAGACCAAAAAGGAGATGTCAAAAATTTCTTCAGAGAGTCTGCTGATTTGCTGGAAAAAATGAACAATAACTCACCACAAATGTAAAGTCATGCCAGAAAACAATAAAAATCTTTATTACCTAGATGATCTTTCCGGTTATAAAGTAGCCTCGAATGATAGTGATGTCAGAGGATGGGAAATAATAGATGCCGATAACCGAACAGTAGGAAAAGTGGATGGCTTGTTGGCAAATAAAGAAACCAAACGGGTGATCTATCTGGATATAGAAGTAGATAAATCCTTGATTGAGGATGGTCATGAGGTTTATAATAAATCTGCCAACGAAGGAGTGCATGAATTTGTGAACAAAGAAGGAGAAAATCACCTGATCATTCCCATAGGGTTGGTCAGACTTGATGATGAAAATGAAAAAGTGCTCACTGATGAGATCAATCACGATACTTTTGCCAAAACCAAAAGATTTATTAAAGGAGCGAAATTGGACCGTAATTATGAATTAACAGTTTATAAAAATTATTTCCCGGAAAAAGGGGGTAACGAAGATGACCTGAAAGACGACAAATTTTATGATCGTCAGGAGTTTAATAGATAGAGTGATTAAAGGTAAGCTATTCCTTAAATAAAAAAACCGGGAAATGAAAAATTCAATTCCCGGTTTTTTTATTTAATGGTTAGAGGGAAAAAATTTTGCGGATTTCCCGAAGCGAAGATATCCTATGAAATTTGGCAATAATAGACGGGCAAAATTTCATCACTCTGACTTCAGCATATTAGCTGTGCCAGGATGATTTAATAGTAGGGCAATTTGAACAAAATTTTCACAACCTTTATTTTTCTGTCTCAATTTTTTTGAAAAAATCAACCAACGCTTCCAAGGTTAAACCCTGTTGTTCTTCTAAATCAATTTGGGCTTTATCATCAGTTAATAATTTACCTAAATATCCAAACTGAGAATGATTCCCGCCTTTGAGTTCTATCAAAGAAGCGCTTTTTGGTAGCTTATCTTTATTTTCCATTACCTCTGAAACACTCGCTAATCCATCAAATTCTCCATAGAGCTTAATTGTAGGCAAGGTCCTGTTTGATAAGTCAAAATCTCTCGGATGGGACGTTCCCAATAAGAAAAGTCCCTTCATCAAATTTGGGTTTTCAAATACGAATTGGGATGCCATTTTGGCTCCTTGAGAATGTCCGCCGATGATGTAATTTCCATTTTTGAGCTCGAACATGGACTCAATTTTTTTGTAATCCCATAGTGGCATTCTCCAATTCATTTTTATAAGATGACAAGTGAACCCATTTTCAGCAATTTTTCTACAAAGAGGTCCATATGCTTTTGGATCCGTCAATCCACCTTGAAAGAATATAATCTCATTTTGATAACTTGAATTGTTTGATATAAAAGTGATCTTATCACTCGATTTTATAACCGTCACATTATCATCGTCAGCGAAAGTTATTTCCGGTAAATTTCTCGATTGATAGGTTGTCCAATTCCAAATGAAAAATATTGTAATCAGGCTAAACCAAACTATTCTAAAAATATTCCTTTTTTTAATTTTCATAAACTAAAGTGAAAAAAACCGCCCCAAATTCCTCAGAGCGGTTTCTTTTATTTTTTTAAATCTATTCCCAATAGCTTATTGGACTTCAATCTAAAATCTAAAATCTAAAATCTAAAATCTTCAATCTAAAATCAAACCTCAACACCCAATACCTTCGCCATCACCGCACCTATCTCAGCGGGGCTTTCGGCTACGTGGATGCCGTTTTCGGCCAAGATTCTCATTTTAGCGGCAGCAGTGTCATCTGCACCGCCGATGATCGCTCCGGCGTGTCCCATCCTACGTCCGGGAGGTGCTGTCTGTCCTGCGATAAATCCTACCACAGGCTTTTTATTTCCGTTTTCTCTGATCCATTTGGCTGCATCAGCTTCATAATTTCCTCCGATTTCACCGATCATCACGATAGCATCTGTCTCAGGATCTTCCATCAGAAGTTGAACAGCTTCTTTGGTAGAGGTTCCTATGATCGGATCTCCCCCGATTCCTATGGCGGTGGAAACTCCCATTCCTGCTTTGGCAACCTGATCTGCCGCTTCATAGGTTAGCGTTCCTGACTTGGAGACAATTCCGATTCTGCCTTTTTTGAAAACAAAACCTGGCATGATGCCCACTTTGGCTTCTCCCGGAGTAATAACGCCCGGGCAGTTAGGTCCAATTAATACAGCACCTTTTGCCTTGATGTAAGGTTTGGCTTTCATCATGTCAGAAACAGGGATACCTTCTGTGATGGCAATGATTACCTTGATACCAGCCTCTGCTGCTTCCATAATGGCATCAGCGGCAAATGCCGGCGGTACAAAAATAATGGAAGTATTTGCGCCTGTTTTGGTCACAGCCTCTTCGACAGAATTAAAAACCGGCTTTTCAAGATGAATAGTGCCACCTTTTCCAGGAGTCACTCCTCCAACCACATTGGTACCGTATTCTATCATTTGTTGCGCATGGAAAGAACCTTCCGACCCTGTAAAGCCTTGCACAATCACTTTGGAATCCTTATTGACTAAAACACTCATGTATCGTTATTTAAAGTTTGGACAAAATTAAAAGAATAAGCCCTATGACAAAAAGAATTGAGAAACAATATCCATTTAATTTATACTATCCATATCTTTTTATAATTTAGATGGCATCTAATCCGCCACATGCAGAGAAAATTACTCTTTTGTTTCTTCTTTTTGTCTTTCCAAATTGGGTTTGCCCAATCATTCCTTTTCAACAATCAGATCAAAGGTGTGGATTTGCCCACTGAAATGATTTCCGAAGTGGTTCAGGATAATAAGGGATTGATTTGGTTTAATACCGCTCAGGGCATTTATTTTTCTGATGGGTTTTTCACTTATCAGATTCCTGATTCTATACAGAACAAATTAGCCAATCAGGTCAAATTGACAAAGGGTGAGGATGATAAAATTTGGATAAATAATGCTATTGGAAACCAAAAAGTATTCAGCTTTTATAATAATGTTTGGGAGGAAATAGAAATACCCAAAATAACCAATGATGAATTGAACAAGAATTACTTTAGGTTTTCCAATAATAATTTTCGGGGGAGAGAGATACGATTTTTCATAAGCGAGAAGCAAATAGTTTTTGGTTTTCCCGAAACTATGAATTGGAAAACTTTCTCTTACAACTTTGAAGAACTTGGGGAATACACCGCTTCATTTAGCTCGGAAGAATCCATTTTATTGTTTTTCAGAAAAGAGACTTTGGTATATCAAAATGGAGAATTATCAAAATTTAAATTTGAAGGCATGTCATTTCCTTCTCCCGTACATCATTTGGCTTTTGATAAGGAGCAAAAATCCTATTATTTTTTAGGTAAAGATTTTCTTGCTGTTGGGAATTCAATTAACACGCCTGCAATAATTGTAGCAGAGGGTTTTGTCAGGGATATTTTCAGTCTGACGGATTTCAGTAACCTTCAGATTTTTGAAAATGAGGTTTACTTCACTTACAATTCCCAATTATATAAATACGACTCTACATCAGGGGCGGTTTTGGAGATAGATGCATACAATACCCTGAAAGCCTACCATATTGTTAATTTTCTGATTGACAGAGAAGGGATTATTTGGATTACCAGCCACAGGGGATTGGTAAATATTAATTCATTGAGGTTTTTGAATTATGATTCCAACTCACTTTTGGATGATGAGGTATCAGCAATTATTAATCTAGATGAAGGCGCGTATTTGTTGGGCTTTAACAATGGGCTTCAATATTTGTGCAAGGATGACTACAGGACACTTTTGGGTGATAAATCGAGCATTGGCCATCCCAAAACCAGGATCACTAATTTTCACAGAGACAAAGAGGGTATTGTTTGGTTTTCTTCCAACTTGTTAGGTTTGGGAAGATTTGATCCAATAACTTTTGATTTGGAGTTCCAATCCAGCCCAGATCAGGAATTTGTAAATGCGGTAAAAGCCATAGGAGACAGTTTGTTGATTGTGGTCAGGGAAAAGATTTTCCTTTCTTCAATTTACAATAGAAAAGGTCGGCATTTTCAACATGAAATCACAGATGAGATTTTAAAGCAAATTAATCAAACAAAAATATTTGCAAGAACTGCAGGTAGACTAAGCGATGGTAGGTTGATTTTGATGAAAGGAGGTAACATGCAGGATCATAGCACTATTACTGAAAATAATCAGGTCATCAGCACGGTTGGTTATAGTTTTTTAGAGGACAATGGATGTTTAATTTTGGGAACAGAAACAGGCCTCAAAAAATACTGTGATGGAGTCTTGGATTTTTATAGAATTAATGGTGAAAAAATAATTCGACCGGTTTTTGCCTTGCTCAAGGATTCAAAAGGATTTATTTGGGTTGGAACCGATACTGGAGTTTTTCGGATCAAAGACAATAAAATGGTACAGTTCAATGAGGAAAACGGATTGGTAGGTTCGGAGGTGAATAGAGGGGCATTCTTGGAGGGAGAAGATGGAAATATCTGGATTGGGACCAGTAAAGGATTATCGGTTTTTATTCCTGAGGAACACAAAGAGCGGAATTTCATGCCTTTGGTAGTGATTCTGTCAACCCAAGTTATCGGGACAGAAAACAAACCTTTTGATTTAAGGAACATACCATTTTCCAACAATAACATACAGATTTCTTATCAAGCCGTCAGTTTTATCCAACCAAATAATTTGGTGGTGCGGTACAAGCTAAATGGACTCAATGATGAATGGGTTGAACTTGTCAATCCAACAAATAACAACCTCTACTTTAACAACCTCCCTCCGGGGGAGTATCAGCTTCAATTACAGGCAGGTATTGAAGGGAATGATCTTTCTGAAATTGTCTATTCTGAATCCTTTAGGGTGTTGAGTCCAATTTATCTTCAGATATGGTTTATAATTATCTTATTGATTATTTTTCTTTTGATAGGCTTTCTTTTAAATACATTGCTCAATTCACTTAGGAAACAAGGGATTTTAATTAGAGCAGTTGATGAAAAAAACCAGCAGGTAGTCAATACTGAAGATCAGTTCAAAAACGTCTGGGAAAGTTCAAAAGATGGATTATTGCTTTCAGACGAAGATGGTAAAATAGTAGCCATCAATCCAAGTCTGATTCAATTAGCCGGGATACATTCAGATCAATTGGTTAATGCTTCTTTGGGGAAATTATTTGAAGATCCGGATTTCTATAAACAGAACAAACCTACTGTTGCAAAATCCATCAACGAACCAGACAGTAAAGGGAGTCTTTTTGAAATGACGGTTCCATTTAGAACAGGGATCAAGGAAATAGAGTTGTTTGTTATCAAACTCCAGTCTGAATTTGAAGGTAAAAAAGTGAACCTCTCTGTATTTAGGGATATCACAGCCAAAAAAGCTTATGAAGTCGGACTCCAACTGGCCAAAGAAAAAGCCGAGGAAGCCAACAGACTTAAATCCAATTTCCTTTCAAATATAAGTCATGAGATTAGGACGCCTCTAAACGGTATCTTGGGTAGTACAGAAAATATCATACTTCAACGAAAACAAGATGAGGAGCTAGTGTCTCAACTTGAGATCATCCAAGAGTCAGGAGAAAGGCTTTTGAGTACAATCAACAGTATTTTAGACCTATCCAAGCTTGAGGCGCAAAAGATGGAGGTGGTGTATAAAGAAACCAATATCAACGAATTTTTGGCAAAAATCCTTTTACCCTTAAAAGGAATGGCAATGAGAAAAGGGCTCTTGATATCCACTAAATATGAAACTCAGCCCTTGGTAGGTCTGATTGATCAAAGGTACTTTGAAATGATTCTCAATAACCTTGTAAGTAATGCTATAAAATATTCCAATGAAGGTATGATTACTGTCAAGTTGAAAAGTGTTGGAGACAGCCTTGAGTTGGAGGTAATAGATAATGGCATCGGGATGAGCGAAGATTTTCAGAAAAAACTTTTTAGCCCTTTTGAGCAGGAAAGTAACGGTTACATTCGGAATTTTGAAGGGACCGGCCTTGGATTGACAATCACTAAAAACCTTATTAATCTACTGGGAGGCAGCATTATTATAGAAAGTGCCAAAGATAAAGGTACAAAGACCAAAGTAATACTGCCTTTAGGTAAAAAATGATTTTTGGAAATGAGATAAACTTGTAATTTGCAGCCTCAATAAATTCCACACATGTTTCCACTACGGATTTTAATTACAGAAGACGATCATGTTTCGGCTCTGTTGCTAAAAAAAGCACTTGAAAAAAACAACCATCAAATCATAGGGATATCTGACTCCGGAGAAAGGGCATTGGAAATTCTTGAGGAAAATCAGGCCGATATTGTCATGATGGACATCAACCTTGCCGGTGAGCTTGACGGTATCAAAACTACAGAAATCATCAATGAAAAATATGATATTCCAGTGGTTTACCTTAGCGCCAGTTCTGATGCAGAGACCCTCACCAAAGTGGTTGGGACCAATCCAAGTGCCTATGTCATCAAACCCTTCAATATCCGTGAACTGAACATGGTGATTGAATTGGCGATTTTTAAAGACAGAAAGGAAAAAGAGCTGCAAAAGCTTAATAATGAACTAGAGGAAAAAGTAAGGCAAAGAACCAAAGACCTTGCGGATGCCAACAAAGAATTGACCAGGGCTTTAGAAAAGGAAAGGGAAGTAGGAGAGTTGAAATCCAGGATTGTACTGAATGTTTCCCATGGATTCAAAACACCCCTTACATCGATATTGAGTTCAGCACAGCTGCTTGCCAATTACGCGGAACGGGATCATCCCTTCAAAGCCAAAATCATGAAGCATGCACAGAAGATCGAAAATTCTGTAAGGAATTTGAACAGTCTTCTTACTTCAGTTTTGTTTTTTGGGAAAGCTGATGCCAATAAAATTGACTTTAAGCCCAAAAAGATGTTTGTGGTGGCCATGCTCAATGAAGTTATTGACGTAGTCAAAGCGGGTTCAGAACATGATGTGAAAATCAACGTGAAATTCAACAACCTTCCCAAAACAATTACTTCAGATTCGGACCTGCTCTATCAGATATTTGAAAACTTATTGTCAAATGCCTGCAAGTATTCCAAAGATGGACAGGAGGTTGATTTTACGGTTTGGGTTGAAGATGATAAACTTTATGGAACTGTAAAAGACAAAGGAATAGGTATTCCGGAAAAAGAACACGATCAAATGTTTGATAGGTTTTTCAGAGCCAAAAACGTGGGAATCATCGAAGGTTCTGGCTTAGGTCTTTCCATCGTTAAGAAAAGTATCGAAGTCCTTAATGGAGACATTTCATTTGAAAGTGCCCAAGGAAAAGGGACAACCTTCCATGTTTCTATACCAATAAAAATCTGATAATGCTCCAAGCAAAAAATATTGAATTCCATTACAACAGCGATCTAAAATTTCAAATTCCGGAAATTAATCTAAAATCAGGGGAACAGCTCCTGATCATCGGTAAATCCGGGAGCGGGAAAACTACAATTTTGAATATCCTTGGAGGATTATTAAAGCCATTGTCAGGTGAGGTTATTATCGACGAAACATCTGTTTACAGCTTAACAGGAGGAAAATTGGATAAATTCAGAGGTAAAAATATTGGAATAATTTTTCAAAAGCCCCATATCCTTGCAGCCTTGAATGTTGAAGAAAACCTCAAACTCGCCAATTTTTTTGCGGGAGAGAAAAGTGACCTGATCCAACCATTGCTCAAGGAACTTGGGATTTATGAAAAAAGGAAGGCCAATGTCAATACCCTTAGTGAGGGAGAAGCCCAACGGGTGTCCATTGCAAGGGCACTGGTTAATAATCCAAAAGTGATATTGGCGGATGAACCCACGGCCAGTTTGGATGATGAGAATGCTTCAATTGTGGTCAAATTGCTGAAACAGCAAGCGGAAAAATATAATGCTGCTTTGATTATTGTCACCCATGACCAAAGGGTCAAAGACCTTATTTTCAATCAGATAACAATAGGCGGCGAATCATGAACATGTTAAAACTGAGTTGGAAATACCTGATTGCGAAGCCACTGAATACCGGGCTCAATATCCTTTTATTGGCTTTGGGGCTTGCCATCATTACTGTCCTGATATTGATTCAGGATCAGTTTGAGAATAAAATGACCAAAGATGCCGAGGGGATTGATTTGGTAGTAGGTGCTAAGGGCAGTCCTTTGCAATTGATTCTTTCCAGCGTTTATCATATTGATTTCCCCACCGGCAATATAGATATGGCTGACGCCATCACTCTTTCCAAAAACCGCCTTGTCAAAAACATCATTCCTTTGGGGATGGGTGACAACTATCAAGGCTATAGAATTGTAGGTACCAACCATGACTATTTGGAACTCTATAATGCACAGATGAGAGAAGGGGTTGTTTGGGATAGACCTTTCGATGTAGTTCTTGGTGATGAAACAGCCACTAAACTGGGATTAGGTGTGGGATATACTTTTATAGGTTCTCATGGCATTGGCAGCAGCAGCCATGAGCATGATGAACATCCTTATAAGGTTACAGGTATTCTTACGCCAATGGGGAATGTCCTGGATAAATTGATACTGACTAGTATAGAGTCTGTATGGTACACCCATGATGAAGGTCTTGATCATGAAAAATTTGAAATACCTGTTGCAAAGACGGGGTTTCCTGAAACGGACGAAGACAGGGAAGTAACTTCATTACTGGTCCAATATAGAAATCCCATAGCGGCGGTTCAATTACCAAGATTTGTAAACAGTAAAAGTGCGCTTCAAGCTGCATCACCATCGTTTGAGATTTCCAGGCTTTTTGAATTATTGGGGGTAGGGGTGAAGCTGATTCAGGGCTTGGCTGTGGTTATCATCATTATTGCAGGTCTAGGGATTTTCATCGCCCTGTTCAATTCACTCAAAGAAAGAAAATACGATTTGGCAGTCATGAGAACCTTAGGAGCTTCCAATGGTCAATTGTTTTTGCACATTGTTTTGGAAGGAGTAATACTCACATTTATCGGAGCAATTGTTGGGATTTTAATCGGGCACCTTTTTCTGGCTGTTCTCGTTATGCAGAATGAACAAGGGGCAATCAGCGGATTGACAGCCATGGTATTTCTGGTAGAAGAATTTTGGATCTTGGTATATGCGGTTGCGGTAGGAATAATTGCCTCTCTTATACCTGCATTGAACGCTTATCAAACTGATATTGCCAAACAGCTTACCAAAGCTTAGATTTGTCTTCTCCTAGATAAATGAAGCATTAACATTTAATTGATGATACAAATGATTTTGAAGAACACCATTTTCACATTATTATTCTTAACCCTTGTTTCTGTGGGATATGCACAGACAGCACCCAGTGTTTGGAGGGATTTGTCTGACGTGACTTACAAAATCGGGCAGGATGAATTCGGGGAATTATATATCCCTGTTTTCAGTGACAAAATCAAAAAGCTGGAAGGTAAAGTGGTAGAAGCCGATGGATACATCATTCCTTTTGAAGGGATGTTCAAGCCTGAACATATTATTCTTTCATCTCTTCCTTTGGCAGAATGCTTCTTTTGTGGTTCAGGTGGTCCTGAAACCGTCATGGAAGTAATGATGAAAAGTCCTATAAAATACACCTCTAAAAGAGTCAAAGTAAAGGGAACCTTAACACTTAATGACAAGGATCCTGAAAAATTGATGTATATCTTAACAGACGCCCAAATATTGGCAAATTAAAAAAAGCTCCGTCATGCGGAGCTTTTTGATTCCATGTCTTTAAATTTTTCTATCAGGAGATTAGTTTCAAGTCCTGGTTTTCCATTTCCAATTTTAAAGTCATCTATTTGTGTGATGGGAAGTATTTTTTTTGTGGTACTCGTCATGAAAAGTTCATCAGCAGTATGGATTTCCTCCCACTTCACGGGTCTGATATTTACCTTTCCACTGATTTCTAAAACTCTTTTACGGGTAATACCATGAAGGATATGAGAATCAGGTGTAGCAATTTCACCATTTTTTATCATAAATATATTGGATCGGGAGCTTTCTGAAACCAATCCTTTATGATGATAAATCACATCCTCTGCCCCTTGATTTTTCCAATCACTACTGTGCCAAACAGGAAATGCATAATTTGTGGTTTTCACATCTGCAATCGCCCTAACATGTTCTGCGGATAATAGCTTAACACCTTTTGCATATTTTTCTTGAGAAGGAAAATCCAATTCCTCACAGAAAATAAACAATGTGCCCTCAGCCGGTGAGAAATGATTTTCCGACAATCCTCCCGACAGCAGCATCCTGATGCCTCCGTTTTTCAGATCATTTTTTTGGATCAACTCCAATATAATATAGGACAATTCATCCTTTGTTAGTTTCAGAAGGAGGCGGGTTTTTTCCGCTGATCTAATGAATCTGTCCAAATAATCACTTAAAAACAGGGGGGTGTAATTTGATGTTCTAAAAAAATCAAAGATTCCATAACCACGGATCAAACCTATATCCATAGGATGGATCACTGCCATTTCTGAGGATATTATTTGGTTTTTGGCAAAACAATAAGGTTTCATGTAATTAAAGCTTTGTTTAATGTGAATTTTTGAAATTTAATTTATATTTGCAATTATGTTGCAAATAATTAGAAAACTTTCTTCTCAATCAGCAGATATGCTAGGAATATCTGCTTCGGTACTTTGTATGATTCATTGTATGGCAATGCCTGTGATGATATCATTAGGTTATATTTTTAAATTTTCAGAAGATCATGACCATGCCCATGAACATTGGCATTGGATGGATTACTTCTTTGTTATTCTTGCAGTCTGGGCTGTTTACAATGCGGCTAAAAATACACATTTCATGCGTATAAAAATAGCACTTTGGATAGCAGTGTCAATTTTTTCAGTTGCGATACTTCTACATGATTTAAATCCTTTGATGATAGTTCTTTCTATATCTGCATCTCTATCTTTAGTTTTAATTCATATTATTAATTGGAAATATCACAAAAGATGTAAAATAGTTAGTGAATAATTTCTTTTTTTAGTCAAATGGTTTTTTCTTTGATAAAAAATCAAAACCATGTGTAAGTCCTTAGGTTTTATAATTTTAGTTTCATTATCCTTGTTGGTATTCGGATGCAAATCTGATGGGAAGAATCCCAATGAGGAATTGAAAAAAGAGGTGATTGGAATCCACGATGAAGTAATGCCATTGATGGGAAATCTTAAATCTCTCAAAACCAAAGTTCTTGAAAAATCCGCTTCCCTTTCCAAAGAGGAATCTCCAAATTATGATCGCATTCAAAAACTTGAGCTTTTGGCAGGTGAACTGGACAGTGCCTTTGAGGGCATGTTTGTTTGGATGAGACAGTTCAAATCAGATTTTGAAGGTATGTCATCAGATGAAGTCAAGATGTACCTTTTAGATCAAAAACTGAAAGTAGAAAAAGTGAACGTTGATATAAAAGAGACCATTGCTATAGCCAATGAGGCGCTTAAGGTAGAATAATCATTTTTGGAGATAATCTCCAACCATATTGGCATCAATTACCCCTTGTTTGCTTCCCCATATATTATATAAATATGTCATGATCTGCGCTATTTCCAGATTGGTTAGCTTGGCATTCGCGGGCATGGCTTGGTTATAGGACTGACCATTGACTATAATCTCTCCGTTTTGTCCATATTTGATGATCCAGGCAGTTCTTCCGATATCTTCCAGCATATAGTCAGACTCAAATAACGGTGGTATTAATTTTCCCAATCCTACCCCATCTTTTTGATGGCAATTGGCACAATAATTCTCATAAAGAATTTTACCTTCAATGGCATACTGCAACACTTTTGTGTCTTTGATACTTGCAAGAGTTTTTTCTTTATTGGAAGAATTGCCCTGACAGGAATATAGAAGAAGTAGAAATATCAAAATTTGGCCAATCCCGCTAATCCGCATAATTTTCTATTCCAATAATTTTGGTATGTCTTTCATCAGTCTATTGACCTGATCTTCTTTTGTTCCATCATACACTCCTCTGATGTGTCCTTTTTGGTCTACCAAAACAAATGCACCTGAATGTAGCAGTCCTCCCGGCTCGTTTTTATCTTCCATGGCTGTGGTAAGGTAACTTGTCTGTCCAATTTCAAAAATTTTCTCTTGATCACCTGTCAGAAAGTGCCAGGTTTGATCATTTTCTACCCCAATTTTTGCGGCATAATCTTTTAATAATTCCGCTGTATCATGCTCCGGATCGAGGGTATGGCTTAAAATAAGGAAATCAGGTTCATCTTTGAATTTTTCATAAACCCGCAGCATTTGGGTTTTCATGATCGGACAGATGGTAGGGCAGGAAGTAAAGAAAAAATCTGCTACATATACTTTCCCGGCTACTGATTGCTTATTTATTTCTTTTTTTTCCTGATTAATGAACTTAAAATCACCGATTTCATGGAAAACAGTGTCTTGGCCAGATTGGCCTTCAATTTCATTGATATGCCAATTGCCTAAAATAGGTAAGGTTTTATTATTTGAGGATTCATAATCTTTGGTTGAACAAGCCCAAATACTCAGGACGCTAATTAAAAATAATGGAATTATTGAAAGTGACTTTTTCATTTTAATCTTTCTTGGATTTCTCTCTTGATTTTCTGTACAACTGAATGCTTAACATTAGCAAAGCACTCAAAGCCAAAAGGCCAGCGATTCCCCAAACGGTATCAACGAGACTTTTGAGCACAATCAGGAATACTATAGCAAATAACAAAACTGTAGCGCCTTCGTTCCAAATTCTCAATTGATTTGAACTCCATTTGGCAATTCCTTTTTGCAATTGATTAAATTGTATATGGCAGATAAAATGATAAATGTACAAAAGGAAAACAAAACCCAATTTGGCATGCATGAATCCCATTTGCATATACCCCCACCGGTAATACAACACCCAAAACCCAAAAATGAGCGTGAGTATTGCAGATGGCCAGGTTATACCAAACCACAGCCTTTTGGCCATGAGGTTTAAATGGGGGACCAGAATTCTTTTTTCTTCTTCGGATTTTTCAAGGGCTTCAGTCTGATAGATAAAAAGCCTGACGATGTAAAATAATCCTGCAAACCACGTTACCACAAAAATGATATGGAGTGCTTTTAAATATTCGAAAGCCATCTTGGAATTTTTCTCCTAAATTAAGGCATTAAATCTAAACAACTCTAATAAGATGTCTTCGAAGAACTTATTTTATGGAATAATCATAGTGATCTCTCTGATCATTTTTTGGATTGTTTCTGAGACCTTAACCCAGCCTAGAGTAGCTGATCTGGAAGGAGAATTTATAGAAATTGCTAATTATAGAAATGAGAACAACACAGGCCCGGTAATTCGGATTTATGCAGTTTATTCATCAGATACCCTTTGGGACGAAATGAGGAAATATGGTGACTTTATGCCTCATACAAAATATGGTAATACCAAGGTTTTTTTCTTTTCGAACCAAGCGAATTCACCGGAAAAGCTAGTGCCTTCTGAACCGTATTTTGATAGTAATTACCAAGAAAATTGCGTTGCTCAATATGAAAAAACAGCAATGGGTGAGACACGTTTCAAAAAATATCCCTTTCGATAATTTCTTTAACTTTGAAATACAATTTCATTTTGAACTTTCAAAATATATCCCTTGAAAAAAAATACCAGACTTCCGGAAGAGACTTATATTAAAGGGATCCTATCAGGTGATAGGGTGGTTCTCAGCCGTGCCATTACATTAGTAGAAAGCACATTGGAGGAGGATCAAAGGTTGGCTGAAACGGTCATGGAAAAAATTCTCCCTTATTCAGGTCGATCAGTGAGGGTAGGAATAACAGGAGTTCCAGGTGTGGGAAAGAGCACATTTATTGAAAGTTTTGGAAAAAAACTTCTTGACAAAGGCCATAAGGTGGCTGTCTTGGCCATCGATCCCAGTAGCCAGAAATCCCATGGCAGTATCTTGGGCGATAAAACCCGGATGGAAAGACTCTCCTCAGATAAGAGAGCATACATTAGACCTAGTCCTGCAGGTGAAACACTTGGAGGAGTCAGTGCACGAACAAGGGAAGCGATGTTGCTTTGTGAAGCGGCTGGTTTTGATGTGATGCTAATCGAGACGGTAGGCGTAGGACAATCTGAAATTGCTGTAAAAGGGATGGTTGATTTTTTCCTTTTGCTCATGTTGTCCGGCGCAGGAGATGAGCTACAGGGCATCAAGAAAGGGATTATTGAAATGTGTGATGCCATGGTAATCAACAAAGCTGATGGGGATAACTTGGAGTCTGCTAAAAGGGCTAAGAGAGAATATGCCAATGCTTTACATCTTTTTCCCACTAGAGAGAATGGATGGTATCCAAAAGTGGAGGTATGTTCTTCTACTGAGCTAACTGGTTTAGATGAAGTTTGGGAGATGATCCAAGGGTATAGGGAGAAAATGACCTATAATGGTTTTTTTGCTAAAAACAGATCCGATCAAAATGAAAATTGGCTCCATGAACATATCGTTTATTTGCTAAAGTCAGGTTTTTACAATAACCCTGAAATCAAAAGAATAATAGCTGAATCTGTTCCAGAGATAAAAGCAGGAACAACATCACCAGTAGCAATCGCCAGGACTCTTGTTCAGTTTTATGTAGATAAGTTTATATGATTATCCTTAATGATGCCAGTCACCTAGTTTCCTTTGCTACCCGTGTGGGAAGTTTGAAGTCCGAAGTCCGATGTTTTTGGGAACGTCATTACGAGTCTTTAATACTTTGTAAATGTTTAGAATAGGTAATGACATCAGGTTACCCCAACCTACGGGAGGCAGGCGTCATCCCGAGGCACGAGGGATCTCCAGAGGTTCTATTATTGGGATTTTATTACTGATTTCACTCCTCTCATGTAATGTAGGGACAAATAAACTTGAAAGTAGGACAGAGGTATTTCATCAAAAGGCATGTCATGGAGAATATTGTGCAGAGGTAAATCTTAAATACCCTGTTTTTTTGGGAGAAAGGGAACGTTCCATTGTTTTGAATAATCTTATAGAAGAAAAAATCATTAAAACTGTAAATGTCTATGAGGAAATAAAGGTGACAGAAATTATAGATGCAGCTACCAATTTTTTGGATTCCTATGTAGAATTCATGGATGATTTTGAATCCGCGCAAGACTGGGAAATAAACCTTGATGCGAAAGTGACCTTCGAAAATGAAAAAATTATTTCAATTGTTTTTGAAACCTATTCATTCACCGGAGGTGCCCATCCCAACAGCTTTAGGAAATACCTAAATTTTGACAAGCAGAAAAATACCGAAATTGACAATATCTCATTGATAATAGATGAGCAAATTTTACTTGAAATAGCTGAATCAAAATTCAAGGAAATACATCAAGTGGAAAATGATATTCCTTTAAAGAAAACAGAAATGTTTTTTCTGGACGAAAATGATAAATTTTTCCTTCCCACTGCAATTGGATTCGAAAGTGATTCTCTTGTCCTGTTTTATAATTCCTACGAAATAGGACCCTATGTCATGGGTACCACAGAAATCAAGTTTGCGAAAAGTGAAATGAAGGGTATAGTAAATCTCTATAAATGAAAATGGATAATGGTTATACGCTTCTTTGCCTGTAATCCAATATTCTACTTCAAACAGGTTGGAAGTTCGATGTACTGGATTTTTAAGTTTCCTGGCTAGAATTACATTGAATTACCATTTTACTGGCATCATTGCATACATACTTGAAATGAATACACTGTATTCAACTAATTGACTTTAAATTCAATAATTTTTAGGAAAGAGACTTAATTGTACATTTATCAACATCGGTCATCCAACATCGGTCAAAAATTAATGAAAGGTCGCCTACTGAAAAGGAGGCTGTTAGTCGAATAATGGAATTGGGATCAATAAGACCTCATTTTAAATTTCTTCTTCAGGTCATTGACTGAATTTCTGAAGGCAGTATCTGTTTCCATGAAATCATTGACCGTCTGCACTGCATGGATGACTGTACTGTGGTCTCTTCCACCAAAATGATAACCAATGGATTTTAAAGAATGGTTTGTAAATTCTTTTGCAAAGTACATGGCTACTTGCCTAGCGGTAACAATTTCTTTTTTTCTGGTTTTAGCTTTGAGGTCATCAATTTTAATATCAAAGTATTCTGACACTGTTTTCTGAATAAAATCAATCCCAACTTCAGTTTCAATATCCTTGACGATATTTTTCATGATGGCCTTCGCCAAAGCCAAATCAATTTCAACTCTGTTCAGGGAGGCGTGGGCAAGCAGTGATATCATGACACCTTCCAGTTCCCTGACATTGGTATCCACTGTATAGGCAAGGTACTCAATAACATCATCGGGGATATAAATTCCCTCTGATTGCATTTTTCTTTTAATAATTGCAACTCTTGTTTCAAAATCCGGCATCTGTAAATCAGCCGTCAAACCCCATTTGAATCTTGACAACAACCTTTCCTCTAAACCTTTCAGGTCCTTGGGAGGACAGTCAGAGGTCATGATAATCTGTTTCTTATTTTGATGAAGGTGGTTGAAAATGTGAAAAAACATTTCTTGAGTCCTATCTTTTCCAGCTAAAAATTGGATGTCATCGATGATCAATACATCAACTTGCATGTAAAAATTGGTGAAGCTTTTTACATTTCCATCCTTGATGGAATCCATAAACTGATTTACGAATTTTTCTGAAGAGACATAAAGCACAAACTTATCCTCGGGCCCGTTTTTAATTTCGTTGCCTATTGCTTGTACCAGATGAGTCTTTCCAAGACCAACACCACCATATACCATCAAAGGGTTAAAGGATGTAATGCCAGGCTTGGTAGCTACTGCA
Organism: Aquiflexum sp.; assembly: GCF_041751335.1. Classification (GTDB taxonomy): domain Bacteria; phylum Bacteroidota; class Bacteroidia; order Cytophagales; family Cyclobacteriaceae; genus Aquiflexum. Next base: position 10,469 of record NZ_JBGSXS010000327.1, on the reverse strand, counting down.
AAACCGGCGGACCGTGCCAACCTGTTACAATCTCCTTCTATGTAAGTATTGAATGTATAAATCGCATTGAGGTTAGATTGCAAAAGCATATCATTGTCTAGAGACTGAAGATGAAAGGGGCTTTTGTTATCTGTACTTTCGTTTGCAACCTTCTTTGAAGCGTTTGAATTGTTTCCTTGTGGAAAACTTACTACGTACGGTTGGTTTTGCGAATTTCCACGGTCTACAACCACCGCATATTCAAGTTTACCGTTTGGTCCCAAAATTGACTTAATAGCTAACTTGAGAACCTGAACATAATTATCCTCGAGCCATTCATAAAAAAACTGACTTGGAACTTGAATCGTGAGGCTGCTTCCTTCGAGTCTTACAGGGTTGATGGGCTTAAACCAAGTAGAAAAGCTCTGCTCATTGACGTGCTGTTCAATTACACGCAAACATTCATTCCAAACTGCATTGGCCTCCGAGCTCATTTATTACTTTTAATAACTTTAGGATATTAGGACTTTTCACCTCGGGATTTTCAAGGGCCTCAAATTTGGAGAAAATATATTTAAATAAAAAATGAAAAAAGACTTGACTTTTCTATTTGACCGTCACGTTTTTGGCAAGGACATTTTTTATTTTATTTTTTCTTAAAAACTCAAATTCCAACATTCCCAACCTCAAGGCACCGGTACCTACTTGGTTGACAATTGTATCGTATCCGCCTGAACTTTTGACTGAAGTCGGCTTTTCTAAGAATGTATGCGCGTGGCCTCCAATGATAAGATCAATTTTCGAATTGCTTCTAAACAGTGGTTTTTGATGGATGGAAACCTTATTTTTGAAAGGATTAAGATAAGTGATTTCCATAATGCTGTTTTTGGTGCATAGGATTTCAAATCTTTTGCATTATCATACTTTAAACCCAAATATGAAAGACAATTTGTTTGAGGAGTTTCCCAATATTTCTAAGGAAGAATGGATGCAGCAAGTCATCAAGGACTTAAAAGGGAAAGATTTTGAAAACACCCTCGTTACAGTTACAACAGACGGGCTCAGAATAGCTCCTTTTTATACTGCTGAAGATATTAGGACAATCGAGGGGAAGTCTAATTTTTGTAGTTCTATATTACCCAATTCTTCGATTCCCGGATTTTCGCCTAGATATTGGTCAAATGTTTTTCAGGTGAAGAAAGGTGATGAAAAAGTAGCTAACAAGGAAATTTTGTTGGCCTTACAGAATGGCGCTGACGGGCTAATACTTTCATTATTTGGAGATGAAAATCTGGACCAATTGCTCAATGAGGTCTTACCTCAATATATTCAGATTTTTATTGTTCCTGGTAAGGATCCGATTGTGTCCATCCAACATTTTCTCAATTGGGTAAAAAGAAATGTTTTTGATCCGAATGAAGTACAGGGAGGATTACTTTGGGATGGTTTTGCAAATACCCTGCTTGAAAAAGAAAGTAAAGACAGAGTAATTGAAATCGCAACTGCTTTATTGAAAATCGGTGAAGAATTTGGTCAGTTTAAGGTTTTCTCAATCGATTCAGCTATTTATCACAACGCGGGAGCTTCGCCTGTTCAGGAGCTATCTTATAGCCTTTCGGCATTTATTGAAATGGTGGATGGCTTGACTCAAAATGGTATTTCAGCTGAGAAAATATTTAAAAAAACTTTGCTCAAAACTGCTGTCGGCTCGGATTATTTTCTGGAAATGGCGAAAATAAAAACATTTAGAATTTTGTACCACCAATTGGCCAGACTGTATCAAATCACTATTCCGATGGAAAATATCTTTATTTTTTCCTCTACCTCCTTTTGGACCAAGTCGAAATTGGATATTCATTCCAATATGCTAAGAAGTACTACAGAAGCTATGGCTGCTATACTTGGAGGATGCAACGCGCTTCATATTTTACCACATGATGCAGTATTGGGCCATAGCGATTCATTTTCTAAAAGATTGGCCAGAAATATTTCAAATATTTTAAAAGAAGAGGCTTATTTGGATAAAGTACTGGACCCTTTGGCAGGAAGTTTTTATCTGGAAAGTTTAACGGGTGATTTGTTCACAGCAGTTCAGTCTAAACTCATTGACATTGAAGATTCAGGTGGATGGTGGCAACTTTACCAAGACAGATCAATTCAAAAGACTGTAAATGCAATGAATGATCAAAGAATCCAAGCCTTTCAAAATGGGGGTAAAGTAAAAATCGGAGTCAATAAATTTACTGATCCGAATGAATCTCTAGAGTTGATTAATGAAAAGATAGCAGCGAAGGATTGGCAACTGCTCCCAGCAAGAGAGTCTGAAATCATCGAAAAAAACAAAATACTGAATCCATGAGACCAGACCTTAGCCAACTCAATTATAAAATTCAAGATATCAAAAGGCCAATAGATGAAGGTGACTCGTGGGATAGTGCGGAAAAAATTTCCATACCCTCGGTTTTTGACAAGAAAATAATGTCTGAAATCAAACATGATGGATTCGCAGCGGGTATACCACCATTTTTAAGAGGTCCCTACAGTACCATGTATGTGTTACGGCCATGGACTATTAGACAATATGCTGGTTTTTCTACTGCTGAGGAATCCAATGCTTTTTACAGACGAAATCTGGCAGGTGGTCAGAAAGGTTTGTCAGTCGCCTTTGATCTGGCAACACACCGTGGATATGATTCAGACCACCCAAGGGTAGTAGGGGATGTGGGCAAAGCTGGTGTGGCCATTGATTCCGTTTTGGACATGAAGATTCTGTTTGATGGGATTCCTTTGGACCAAATGTCCGTTTCTATGACTATGAACGGTGCCGTTATTCCCATCATGGCATTTTATATTGTTGCGGCTGAGGAGCAAGGCGTGATGCCGAAACAATTAAGCGGAACGATTCAAAATGATATTTTGAAGGAGTTTATGGTCAGGAATACCTACATCTATCCACCATTACCTTCCATGAGAATTATAGCGGATATTTTTGAATTTACTTCCAAAAATATGCCCAAATTTAATTCCATTTCAATATCAGGATACCACATGCAGGAAGCTGGTGCCACTGCAGAACTGGAACTTGCATATACTTTGGCAGATGGCCTTGAGTATTTGAGGACAGGTATTGCCACAGGTCTTGATATAGATGATTTTGCGCCAAGGCTTTCTTTCTTTTGGGCGATAGGAATGAATCATTTTATGGAAATTGCAAAAATGCGAGCAGGCCGTTTATTATGGGCAAAAATCGTCAAACAATTTAATCCGAAAGACCCGAAGTCATTGGCTCTTAGGACGCACTGTCAGACTTCAGGTTGGTCATTGACAGAACAAGATGCATTTAATAATGTGGCAAGGACTACTGTGGAGGCCATGGCTGCGGTATTAGGTCATACACAATCCTTGCACACCAATTCATTTGATGAGGCAATGGCTTTACCGACTGATTTTTCAGCTAGAATAGCAAGAAATACCCAATTGTATTTACAAGAAGAAACAGGAATCTGTAAAGTTGTGGATCCTTGGGGAGGTTCATATTATGTGGAATATCTTACCGACCAATTAGTCAAAAAAGCTTGGTCTTTGATCCAAGAAGTGGAAGAACTCGGAGGAATGGCTAAGGCAATTGAAGCTGGGATTCCAAAAATGAGAATCGAGGAAGCAGCAGCGCGTAAGCAGGCTCGAATAGATAGCGGTAAAGATGTCATTGTCGGTGTCAATCGCTATCAGACTGATGAAAAAAGCGAGTTTGATATTTTGGAAGTAGACAATAATTCTGTGCGCCTCTCGCAAATAGAAAGGTTGAATAAACTAAAAAGAGAAAGAGACCAAGGAGAAGTGGAAAAGGCTTTGTATGCCATAACCCATTCAGCTAAAACTGGGAAAGGTAACTTGTTGGCCTTGGCGGTGGAAGCAGCCCGAAAAAGGGCTACCTTGGGTGAAATTTCTGATGCGATGGAAAAAGAATTCGGAAGACATAAGGCTACTGTAAGATCAATTTCTGGTGTTTATTCCGGTGAGGCCAAAGATGACAGTAGTTTTAAGGAAGCCAAAAAACTTGCAGATGAATTTGCCGCAATGGAAGGGAGAAGGCCTAGAATTATGGTGGCAAAAATGGGGCAGGATGGCCATGATAGAGGAGCTAAGGTGATTGCAACCGGTTTTGCCGATTTGGGGTTTGATGTTGATATAGGGCCTTTATTTCAGACACCGGAAGAAGTAGCCATGCAAGCTGCGGAGAATGATGTTCATATTGTGGGTGCATCATCGTTAGCTGCGGGCCATAAAACATTGGTACCCGCTCTGATAGATGAATTGAAAAGACTTGGCAGAGAGGATATCATGGTAATTGCAGGAGGTGTAATTCCGCCCAAAGATTATGATTTTTTATTTGAAAAAGGAGTTGCAGCTGTTTTTGGGCCAGGTACAGTCCTACCCAAAGCAGCAAAAGAGATTCTTGAAAAACTGATGGAGGCTTAACACTGTTTTAACGTAGCCCCTACATCTGTTCTTAAAACTTAAAATAAAAACAGTCTAAACACTTAAGATCTAAAGTTTTGGCTCTTTGGGAGTAAATTAAATTTAAAAGCCTTTATTATCACATGCTTTTCGTGTTTCTGTCAATTGTAGCATATCAGCTTTAATTAAGGTATTACAAAATCTCTGTAAAATGAAATCCATTATTTTAATTTTTGATCAAAATGAAAAGAAAGAAGTTGACAATCTGATTATTCCACTTCTGGGAAATAGGCTGAAGGAGTCAGTAGAATATAAAGACCATAAGAAATTTGAGTTCTCTCAAGATGATTTTTTAGTATGCTATCTTTCTGATGAACAGCTTCATGAATTTATAGAAGAAATTGTCGAGAATCATTGGAAAATCGGTTTTTTACCCCATCCTGAGATGAAAGAGGGCAGGCAAGGATTTGGGGTTTCTTCCAAACTTGAAATCGCCGCTCAAAATATCATGGATTCGGAAGAGCTTTTGGAAGTTGACCTGCTTTTGGCAAATGGTAAACCGATACTCAATAAACTTGTTATTGGCAATACATTTAGTCTGATGTATGGTTCAGGAATACAGGAAGGAATTTTGAGGAAAATTGCAGCAAGGGCCAAGTCGTTTTTTAGATCTTTTAGAAAAGTAAAATTGCAACCATATAGTATCCATTGGAATACGAAAAATGGAGATGAGAAGGATAGTGGTGTTGATACAGCTGCATTGGGTATGGTGGTGGTGCAGCATGGAAAAAGCTCCATGCTTTCTAGGAGGATCATAGAGGATTCAAATCCCAATGATGGCATGATGCATTGTTTGGTATTGGCTCCGAAAAGTATTTGGGAAATCATTAAATTCGGGTTTTTCAGTATTTTCAAATCAAAACAAAAAAACTCTTTGCCTGAATATGTTGCCCACATCAAAACAGACAGGATATTGATAAAAAGTGACAATCCGATCACTTATGCTGCTGATGAACTTTTATTGAGTGCCAAGGAAATTGAAATGGAAGTTAAGCCAAAAGCTTTGGTAATCATTCCTGGGACTTTGTTGGATTCACAAAAAGAGGTAGAAAAAAATAGGGTATTTAAAGTTCAAAATTTACCAAAAGGCGAATTGAAAAATGAATTATTGAACCGTTTTCTGCCTTTTACAAATCATGCGACCACTGAAGAGTTTAAATGGCTTTTCAGTATTTTAAGAGAAAACTCCCAAGTCAGTCAAAGTTATCTAGTCTTAATGGCCCTATCCACCATCATAGCTACCTTTGGACTTTTCGGGAATTCTTCACCGGTCATTATCGGTGCCATGATTTTGGCACCTTTGATGTCTCCGATCATTTCACTGTCTATGGGCGTCCTACGTCAGAATGAAAAGCTAATCAAAGAAAGTCTGATAACGATCGGCTATGGGCTTTTGGTCGGTTATATTTTTGCAGTGTTAATCACTTGGTTAACCCCTCTCAACACGCCGAATAGTGAAATCGTGGCTAGAATTAGACCAAATTTATTGGATTTGGGAGTTGCTGCGGCCTCAGGTGTGGCCGGAGCTTATGCCCATTCTAAAAAAGAGGTTGCAAAGACCTTAGCCGGGGTAGCTATTGCAGTAGCACTTGTTCCCCCTCTTTCTGTGTCGGGTATAGGCCTGGGTTGGGGAGATTGGTCAGTGTTTTTCGGAGCCTTGCTTTTATTGGCCACCAACTTGGCGGGAATGGTGCTTGCAGGTGCATTGACTTTTTTGTTATTGGGATTCAGTCCATTCAGATTGGCAAAAAAAGGCTTAATGATTTCTTTGTTTTTTGTTGCGTTGATCAGTGCACCTTTGGGATTTGGTTTTTCCAAGATGGTAAAGGAAAATAAAATCATTCAACGATTAAGTGGGGCAGAAATCCCCCAAGGAAAGTTGCGGGATGTGAGGTTAATTCGAATGCAGCCTATGCGTATATCTCTTACCATAATTTCCGATAAACCTTTAGACTACGATGAACTCAGTTCCGTGAAGGATGAAATTCAGGAGATAGTCGGGCAAGAGGTTGAAGTGGAACTTTCTGTGGGGCTTGTACTTTGATAAAAATATTTTATTTTAGTACCGTAAATATATACCCGCATGGTTTTGGTTGCTGATCTAAATTTTTCATTGCCATTTAGCAATCCTGTTTTAATTTTTGCAAGCATTCTATTTATCATCCTTTTTGCTCCAATTCTCCTCAATAGGATTAAAATCCCGCAGCTTATCGGATTGATCATTGCAGGAGCGATAATTGGCCAGAATGGTATGAATTTATTGGAAAGAGATAGCAGTGTGATTCTGTTTGGCACAGTTGGTCTGCTTTATATTATGTTTTTGGCTGGACTTGAAATCGATATGGCAGATTTCAAAAAGAACAAAAATAAGAGTATTGTTTTCGGACTTCTTACTTTTTCCATACCAATGATTCTAGGTATTATTTCGGGCATCTATATATTGGGGTTCGGAGTTTTAACTTCGGTCCTTTTGGCTAGTATGTTCGCTTCTCATACGCTGATAGCCTATCCTATTCTGAGTAAAATGGGAGTAGTAAAAAACAAAGCTGTAAATATCGCTGTAGGCGGTACAGTCATTACTGATACATTGGCGCTATTGATTTTGGCCGTTATCGTTGCCATGTCCTCTGGGGAACTGACAAATGATTTCTGGATTAGGATGGGTATTTCCATTTTGATTTTTGCTTTAACAGTCATATTTGGTTTTCCTATTTTGGGACGATGGTTCTTCAAAAGAAATGAAGATAATATTTCCCAGTATATTTTTGTTTTGGCAATGGTATTTTTGGGTGCATTTTTGGCGGAAGCAGCAGGTATTGAGGCTATCATTGGGGCATTTCTTGCAGGCTTGGCATTGAACAAATTGATTCCTCTTACTTCTCCTTTGATGAACAGGATTGAATTTGTGGGCAATGCACTGTTTATTCCTTTTTTTCTGATTGGGGTTGGGATGTTGATAGATTTCAGGGTTTTCTTTTCCGATATCGAAACCATTTTTGTTGCCGCTATCATGACCCTAGTGGCCACTATATCCAAATTTCTGGCTGCTTGGATTACCCAAAAAACCTATAAGTTTTCAGCCGCCCAAAGAGATGTTATTTTTGGTTTGAGCAATGCACAGGCAGCAGCTACGTTAGCGGCTATTTTGGTGGGGTATAATGTTATTTTAGGAGTGAACGAAGCCGGAGAACCGATACGGTTATTGGGAGAAAGTATTTTGAATGGTACCATTTTGATGATTTTGGTTACTTGTACCATTGCATCCTTTGTTGCCCAAAGAGGTGCTTCAAAATTAGTGTTAGAGGAAAATGAAGAATCTGGTGAAGTTGAAAAAGAAATATCTGGGGAAAGGATACTTATTCCTATAAATTACCCGGATAATATTGAGGAATTGATACATCTTGGTGTAACCATCAAAGCAAAGTCAGCTAAAAACAGCTTGCTTGCATTGAATATTGTCCCTTCGGATTCTGAGGATGAAACCAAAGAAAAGTATGCGAAAAAACTGTTGAACAAAGCAAGTATCAGTGCAGCTGCAACTGATAATATTTTGACTGAATTGATCCGGTATGATTCTAATGTGGTCAATGGGATTACAAATGTCATCAAGGAAAATAAGGTTTCGGATATAATTTTGGGGTTGCATAAAAAACAGGAGATTTCGGATTCTTTTCTTGGGGAATTGACAGAGGGTATTCTTAGGCGAAGTAATGTGACTGCATTGATTTATCATTCCAATCAGCCACTGAATACAATAAACAGGTACATCATAGTGATACCCAGAAATGCCGAGAAGGAAATGGGATTTGCTTTTTGGTTGTTGAGGGTCTGGAATATAGGCAGAAATACAGGGGCCAAATTGGTGTTTTATGGTTCCAATGATACCTTGAAATATATTCAACAAGTGCAGTTGAAATTCAGCTTGGAGGCTGAATTCATCGATTTTGAAGACTGGGCTGATTTCCTGATTATTTCAAGGGATTTGAAGGCGGATGATGCTTTGGTTGTAATTATGAGCCGAACCAATGGTGTGTCTTTTGATCCGACAATGGACAAGCTTCCAAAGTATCTCAACAAATATTTCAACAAAAACAACTATATCCTTTTATACCCAATGCAATTTGATTTTGATGGAAAAGGATATACCAAATATGGCGGTACTTCACTATTGAATCCTTTACTAGAAGGGGTAAATAACCTGGAGAATTTTGGGGAAACTGTGGGAAGGTTGTTCAAAAAGAAATAAAGAAACCGCGAAAGATAGAATTGGCCTTGCCTCTTCTCTACCACGGAAAAATATATTTTTAAAATTAATTATCCTCTCCTCGGAGTTTGACAACAGCACCTTCCAGTAATGGGCTTATGCGTACCTGACAGGACAATCTACTGGTAGGATAATATTCAGGGAGATTTTCCAACTGATCCAATTCCACATCAGTAGCTTCACCCAATTCATCTTGACCTTCCAAAATCTCCACATGGCAAGTTGCACAAAGGGCCATACCGCCACAAGTTGCCAAAACCGGGTATTCGGAAGCTTTTAATATTTCCATTAGGCTTAGACCCATATCATCAGGAGCTTCAATTTCCTGTTGGTTGCCTTCGTGATCCTCTATTGTGAATTTTACCATGCCGCAAAAATAGGATTAAAATGAATTAACACCGTTAACTGTGGTATATTTAAAACTCAATTTTTGATCAGGGTAAACATATTTAAAGGCAGCATGCATCATAATGGCAGCTTCGTGGAATCCGCAAAGAATAAGCTTTAATTTCCCTGGATAGGTATTGATATCACCAATGGCAAATATTCGGTCAACACCTGTGGAGTAATCACGTGTATCAACTTCAATGGCATTTTTGTCTATGTTCAATCCCCAATCCGCAATAGGGCCTAATTTCGGACTTAAGCCAAATAGAGGAATAAGATAATCCGTATCAATTGTAATTTCCTCTTTACTTTTCCCTTCCAATTTAACACTTTTAAGTTTGCCATTACCGCCAAGTTCCTTGAGGTTGGCTGATAGAATCAGGTCAATTTTTCCGTTATTGGCCAAATCATAAACTTTTGCTGCAGAATCAGGTGCTCCTCTGAAGGTTTCATTTCGATGGACCAAAGTCACTCGCTCAGCTACCTTGGAAAGATAAATGGCCCAGTCAAGTGCAGAATCGCCACCCCCTGCCAACATAACCTTTTTGTTTCTAAAAGTTTCAGGATTTTTGACCATATAGGTAACTCCATTTCCTTCAAATTGATCAAGGTTTTCTAGTACAGGTTTTCTAGGTTCAAAAACGCCTAAACCTCCGGCAATCACAATCACTTGGGTATGTACTTTTGTTTTGTCATTTGTTGTTAAGATAAAGGAACCATCGTCTTGCTTAGCCAAATGGTCAACTCTTTCCCCCAAAGTAAAAGTAGGCTTAAACGGTTTGATCTGATCCATTAGGTTATTTACCAAGTCTTGGGCTTTGATCTCAGGATAACCTGGAATATCATAAATGGGTTTTTGGGGGTAAATCTCTGATAGTTGCCCTCCTACCTGAGGCAAGTAATCGATCAGATGACAGCGCATCTTTAACAATCCAGCTTCAAAAACCGCAAACAAACCAACAGGTCCTGCTCCAATGATACAAATGTCCGTAGTGATCATGTTATTAATATTTATGGTTTAACCAAAACACGGTTTAAATGTTCGTACAAATATAATTAGTATAACAAGTATTTTATCCATCTTAGGGAAAAACTATTCAAGGTTGTTATAAATGGTATTTAAAATTCTTTTAAATTCCTCGAAGTCGGATTTACCGAGATTTTCCCAGGCCTTTTCTCTGATTGATGCTATTTGGGGTTTCAATTCCTCTACCTTAGATTGGCCCTCATCTGTCAGGACCAATTGAAAACTCCGTCTGTCCATTGGGTGCGGGACTCTTTCAACATATCCTTTTTTAGCCAAAATATCTACAATTCTTGT
>NZ_JBGSXS010000326.1:0-31783 GCF_041751335.1 Aquiflexum sp. | reverse complement strand
GATTACGAATATACCTTACCGGAGGACAGAATCGCAAAGTTCCCGCTCGAAAAAAGAGACAATTCAAAGCTTATTCAGTTTCGAGACGGTAAGATCTCTCATCATCAGTTTTTTGAGCTTCCAGATATAATTTCAGCTGGTAGTATGCTGGTTTTCAATAATACCAAAGTGATTCCAGCGAGGCTTATATTTCAAAGAGATACAGGTGCCAAAATTGAAATTTTTCTTCTTAAACCAGTTTCACCAAGTGTTGTTATCAATGAAATAATGTTGCAAAAGGGACCTGTGGTATGGGAATCCATGATCGGAAACCTTAAGAAATGGAAAGATGGCGAAATACTTCATGGTCAAGTGACGATCAATGGGCAATCCTACATTCTCAGTGCTCGACTGATCGATAGAAATAATAAATTGGTTGAATTGTCCTGGACCGATCAAAACATACCATTCGTTTCAATTGTAGAGGCTACGGGTGAGGTACCTCTCCCACCATATTTGGGCAGAAAGGTTACAAAGGAGGATAAACCTCGATACCAAACTGTTTATTCCAAAAAGGAAGGGGCTGTCGCTGCACCAACAGCCGGCTTGCATTTTACAGATGAGGTTTTAGAGAAATTAAGATCATTAAATGTAAAGCAAGAGTTTTTGACGCTTCATGTAGGTGCAGGTACTTTTCAACCCATCAAGGATGAAACTGTCACAGACCATCCTATGCACAGCGAACAAATGGTTATTGAAATTGATACCATCAGGAACCTAAGCCTTCATCAGGAAAAAATCATAGCTGTCGGTACGACGTCTATGAGGACATTAGAGAGTTTATATTGGTTTGGCGTGAAAATATTGAATTCAGATGATTCTGATTTTTCCATTAACAAACTGTATCCCTATTCAGATTTTGAAAAATTGCCGGGTCGAAGCGAGAGTTTTGAAGCAATCTTAAATTTTATGACAAATAAAAAAATAAATGAAATCTCTGGAACTACTGAGATTTTCATCATGCCAGGATATGATTTTAGAGTCTGTGATGGATTGATCACCAATTTCCATCAACCTTCATCTACATTGATTTTATTGGTTGCCGCTTTTACACAGGGAAAGTGGAGAGAAATTTACGATGAAGCACTGAGCAAGAATTATAGATTTCTAAGTTATGGTGATTCAAGCATACTTTGGGGAAACTAAACTTTAGTCGGTACTTCCCGAACCTAATTTCTTTATTCCATTGATCAAATCCTGAAAATAAGTCCTGCCAACAGGTACAGCGTCTTTTCCGATTGTCACCTCTCTTGGATTGATGCTGTTGATTTCATCCAATCTTACAATATAGCTTTTGTGAATCCTGAAAAAGTCGGTATTTGGTAGTACTGCTTCAAACTCTTTTAGAATATTTCGAAGTGAATAGACTTGAGTTCGAGTGACTAATGTGGTATAATTGCCGTCCCCTTTCAGCCACATGATATCGGTCCATTTGACTTTTATCAAATTTCCTTTGTTTCTGATAAACAAACCATCCTTAATTAAAAAACCTCCCGTATCTGCATTTAATTGACTTTCATTTTGCTGCCAATCTCTATTGGGTTTCAATTCTTTTAATACTTCTTTCATTTCTATATATATTTTGACTGTTGACAAAATAACTTTGTGAAATGATTATTGTTTAAAAGATATTCAATCCCAAAAAGTATCGGATTGGTTCATTTTTTTGGTATTGTTTCGGATTATCTGATCAAGTTCCTCCGCAAGCGGCTTGAGGTATGAAAAATATTGTTGGTTTTCTTTATTCAGTTGTTTCTTATCAATCAAATCAAGTAATCCCAAGATGGAAGAAAGTGGTGAGCGTAAAACATTACTTTGGGTATAAATGATATCTCTGAGTAAATCATTATTTTTAAGAACCTTCTCAAAATGATTTAAACTATGCTGCAGATCTTTGGCCCGATATACAATGCAAACTACTTTATGGTTTGCGTCACATATTGGAATAAATTGATGATGAAATAATCTATTTTCAGATGGATCCGGAAATTGAACAATCTGATCGAATTCTACAGTTTTACCCCCAAAAATCTCATCAATATTTTTTAGAAAAATTTCTTCTATCCCAGGTAGCAAGTAATGAACAAATCTTTCATTTTCTTTTAGTTCCTTATTGAATACATGATGCACCAAATATTTTGCAAGTGCATTGAACTTGATGATTCTCATTTCATTGGTCATCAGGAAGAAAATTTCTGAGGCATTTTCCATAACGGCCTCTAAAGCCAATTGCATCAGATTATTTTGACGCGTAAGTCCCTGAACTTCTGAAATATCTTTAAAGAAAACATCGAGTAAGTCATTTTGAGGATTAATGATTACCTGATACCATTTGCCTAATTCAGGAATGTAATCTTCAAATGTTCTAGCAGATCCTGATTCTTTGGCTTTCTTAAATTCCAAGGCATATTCATAGATCTTTGGATGTTTAAAAACATGCCAAACCTTTTGTTTGATGAGTTCAGCCAACTCAGTACCAAATAGCGATTCAGCCATTGGGTTGGCATATTGAATTTCCCAATTGGCGTTAATCTGAAAACAAATGTCAGTTTGAGGATTGATTTTTTTGTTTTCCAACCCTATTAATACATCAATTTCTTCCTGAGGTGTCCCGATCCCCAAAATACCCAAAATATCACCTTCAATATTATTAAGTACAGAAAACTCCCAACAGATCACATGCATTAAGTGCTTTTGTCGAAGTTTGTAAACTTTATTTGGCGATTGAATTGATTTATCTATAACTAACTCAAAATCAATTTTTTCGGAATCATTAATTAAATCATAAAATGAAATAAGTTCATCTGTTAAATCTAATATTTCAAAAAATTTCTTAAAGTAAGCATTAGAGTACAAACCACTACCTTCTAAGTCTAAAACCATCACCAAAAGGTTGGAAGACTTCTTTAAATATATAGGAAGATGTGCTTCTATCTCTTTGGTTTGAATCATTAGAAAATGAATTACTTAGGGTGATTAATAAGCAAATACAATTTGATTTATCCATAAAAATCAAAAGGGCATGCAATATAATCATTATTAGAATGATTTATAATCCAAACTTAAAAAATTGACATCCAATGGATTAGATCAGAATATTTCTCTAAACCAAAAGTGATATCCAAATACATTTTTGAAAGTTTGAGAAACAAAAAAGATATTAAAACCAATGCTAAAATAATTCTGAAAATTTTTAAAAAAAAATATGCTTTAAGCCATTATCTGATTTCTGGATATTTCCAAATCAGACATTTCCTGAACAAAATCAGGGTAATTAATTTCTTTGATCAAAATGATCATAGTGTGGGCAAATTCTTGCTTACAAACTTCAATAGAATAATTATAATCATCTGATTCATAATTGGTTATTCTTTTCTCATCAAACATACGCATCAATACTTCCTTACTTTTGGACTTGATACAAAGTTTATCATGATTTTGAAGACTTGAGACGACTGAGATGGTACCTAGAAGAGAATTAATTATCATAATTGTAGCGTTTTTATCATTCCACTTTGTTTTGGTTCCAATTTAATGCCATTAGGAGAAAACCAGTTGATATATGAGCGTAATCTGAACCTTAGATTACTCAGGTGTTAAAGGTAGCTATTAATAAAATTCAAGAAAATACCGTAAACAGGGTATTTTTACCAAAATAAAATCCATATCCATCTTTAATTATTTCAAAAGGACACGAATATAAGACTTCTTCATTTAAATCAAATTAACTGGATATTAAATTTTTAAAAACCAAAAAAAAAACAGAAAATGAGGCTATTTTGACACCTTTTGGTTACAGGGATTCACAACTTTAATTTGATTATTGTTTCCAAAGTTATCCTATACCAAAAAGGAAAGGGGGGTTTTTGTTTTTTGAAAACGGCATAGTATTAGAAGTTGCCAAAAGAAGGAAAGAGAAGCTTTTGCAGTTTATAAAAGAAACTGAGGTAATTTTTGTTGTTGAATCACAGCGTCTTAAAATTATTAACCTGATAGCTGATCGATATATTGGGTTCCCAATTTTGTTTATCTGACGAAATATCATTTATATTTGCATCACTTTGGGAAGCAGATGATGTTTCTTGAATATAGAGAGTTGGGTGAGTGGCTTAAACCAGCAGTTTGCTAAACTGTCGTACGTGTTAAAGCGTACCGGGGGTTCGAATCCCCCACTCTCTGCTTCAGGTCAGAACTAAGTTAACTTAGATTCAATTTACCATCTCTTGCTTACCATTGAGTTCATATGGCTGAATTAAAACTTCTACTGGGAGTCCAAGAAGCTCTCTGAGGTTTCTGATCATATCTATGGTCAATGCTCGCTTGCGATTGAGAACAAGGCTAACAGTAGTCTTACTTCCAATTGCCTGAATTAAGTCTTTGTCCTTTAATCCTTTCATTTCCATTGCTTCTTTGACGGCTGTGATCGGTTCGGGTAAAGCGATAGGGTAATGCTCCTTTTCATACTTTTCTACAAGTGTAACCAAGAGTTCTGCTTCCATCCCTTCAGGACTACCTAGATTCGCATCAAATATTGTGGAAAGCCTCTTTAAAGCTTTTTCATATTCTTGCTCTGTGGTGATGATTTTATCCCATTTCATATCTACGATTGGATTTTACGATTTAAAACTGTTCAACTGTATTTGCATCAACTTTATCATATTCTGCATGTG
Source organism: Aquiflexum sp. (assembly GCF_041751335.1). Lineage (GTDB taxonomy): Bacteria > Bacteroidota > Bacteroidia > Cytophagales > Cyclobacteriaceae > Aquiflexum. The sequence goes on along the minus strand of NZ_JBGSXS010000326.1, from coordinate 27,074 downwards.
TTCCAATGAATTTGATAAATATCCATTGTCTGATATAGCTGATCTGAACAATACTGACTATTTTAAACGTTCTAAGATATAGAAAAGTTTTCAATATGAAAACATTTAATGAAACTGGAATAAACGTCTTATAGATTTTTAATTGTGAACTTCGGTTTTCCTCCCGGACTGAAATAATATCTTTCAAAAGCTCCTCACACTCTGTCGTGGTCCAGTCGTAGTTCCTTTGATAAACAGGTATAACAATCCGAACTCTAGGTTTCTGTAAAAAATTGATGATTTGTAATTCGTTGGCTTTCATTTTCCTGAATTAGAGGTGAAAAATATCATCAAACAATTTGATTGTTTTTGGTTGGATTTACAATAAATGTGCTTTAGAACTTTAGTTTTTTGGTCAAAATTGACTTGAATTGACCGAAAATCTTTAAAAATATTCTTTGCGTGTGAAATTATTACGCCGATATTATAAACATAAAAATGTTTATAATATTAACAATGGATGTCTTTGAGATTATAGCAGAACTGGAAAAGAGAGAAAGGCAGATAGAAGAAAAGCTTCACAAGATCACTAGTGCCAATTTAAACCCGTTTCCCATGGATAGAATTCAGAAAGGTAAGCTATTGCTTAAGTTGATTTTTGAATTCAAAAAGCATGTGGAAACCGATGAGTTCATCCTTGCTGGCATGAAGCTAAGGGATTTGGAGATAGAAGGACTGAAAGTCCTGCCTGAGAGTAAGTAGAAAAGCTTAAATTAATTTAAACCTTATTTCCTGACCCTTCTGATCGTATTTTACACCTTCTTGCCGAAGAGGCTCAAAACAGCGCCAGGTCATTCACTATCAAATTCATCTGCAATTTCACCTACTATTTCTTCCACAATATCCTCTAAGGTCACCAAACCTTTAAATTCTCCATTTTCATTTTCTACAATTGCCAAATGATACCTTTTTGTATTTAGGTCTTTAAGCACTTGGATGATACTTTGCGTACTTTTGACAAATAGAATTGGTCTGATGAATTTTTGTAGGTTACCTAATGATATATTATCCCACTGTAAAGCAATCTCTTTGAAATTCAGATAACCAAATATATCCTGAGGTGAATCCGTCCTGCTAACAGGATATCTAGTATGCAAATGTTTTTCAGCTAAGGCGTAGTAATCATCAATGCCAATAGTCTCTGGAAAATATATGACTTCCGAAAGCGGGAGCATGATTTCATCTATTTTTCTGCTTTTCAGATTTGAGGTTTTAATGATTATATCTTCCTGATCCTTGTTGATAATGTTTTCTACCTGAGCTACTTTGGCAATTGTCTGAATGTCTTCTAAAGAATATTTTACGGTTTTATCTTTTTTCTTCAAAATCAATCTATTGAAAAGGTCTGTAAGGTAAATGAGGGGATAAAGTGCCTTAATTGTAATGTCTAAAGGCATGGCAATGTATTTAGATAAATTATCTGAGTTAGAAACACCAATGACTTTTGGAAGGATTTCTGTTCCAAATAGTATGATGATTGTAAACACAACTGAAAATACCCAAATCCATTCGTCTCCATAAATTTCGTCAAAAGCACTTCCGGCAATTGTTGCCCCACCTGTATGGGCAACGGTATTCAAAATCAATATGGCAGCAATTGGCCTGTTAATATTCCCTTTTAGTTTATCAAGAATAATTGCATATTTCAGACCTTTTTGTTTGTCAGTCTCAATTTTCACGCTGTTTAAACTCAATAGTGCTGCTTCTGTCAATGAGCAGAGAAATGAAACAATAATAGCTACCAAGGAGCTAATAAGAAATATAGTCATATGTTTATAGTTTTTTCAGAAGGTTTAGTCTTTCGATTGTTGATTATTTTTTTTTAGTTCTGTGGCGTTGAAGGTTAATTTTTAATCACCATCATTACCGATAGTCTTAATCCCAGATCAAAACCATATTCTCTCTCAAGAATAAGTTTAAAATTGAGAATTGGAAGTGATGCTGAATAAGCAAATCGATTTGTAAAAATTTGGGAGCCAAATTAAGGCTCCCAAATCATTAACTCAAGGCAATGATGGCCCGTTTGGGCAAAGAGAGGTGACCTTTTAAGCAAAGGCTATCCTCAGTAATCGCCCATACAGTAGTCTCTATTTCATATAAAGACATTTCAGCATCCGCAAAAGTGATTTTCACTTTTGTGTGTTCCAGGTTACCGAGGGAACATGCTCTTTCTAAATCTTTTTCTCTTAATTTGATTTCAATGGCGTTGGTCAGGACATCAATTTTAGGAAACTTGATGGATGGGATTTCTTCTTTTTGCAAATATATTACAGTGTTCATGACGAATGGAATTAACTTGGTTTGCAAACTTTTAAAGTTTGCCAGATGATAGAAAATTTACAAAATAGTACAGCCTATATATATATTGCTGCAGGGCTTATTAAAGCCATTTCTAATCTGCCAATTACCAAAAAAAGTGTGAAGGAAATTTTATCTCTCGAATGCCAAAATACAAGTCAACCTGATTAGCCAGGTTGATTTGCCTTTTGATGCTCAATTCAATAAACTTAAGGTTAAATCTATTGGAATAGAACAAATCCGGAAGGGCAAATTTAAACTTCAATCCATGCGTAGAAGCCTGACTTTCTCCTTTAATAGTTACAGGAGAAGATTTGGCGTATTCATCTATTGAAATCTCAGCTGTGGACAGTTTCTCATCATGAGAAGATATGGTTGTGCTGGGCGATTGCGCATCATGATGCAAAAGAATTCCCTGCATTCCCATCAAGAGCGCTAAGAAAATGCTGAAGTAAATTTTGAATATTTTATTCATCTGTAAACTTTGCTTTTCAAATAAAATGAGTTGATGGGAATGTTTTGATTTTACGTCAAATTTCGTAGTATAATTTCATTATTTATCACTTTGTCTTATCTTTTTTTTCTTTAAACTTCATTAAATATAATTTAATTTGGTTTTAATAATTTGAATTAAGGTATCCTATTAGGTAAGCGATCAAAACACTGACAACTAGTCCAACATTAACCTTGTAAAGGTCTTTGATAATTACATTTCTTGATTTTTTCATTTCATGCTTGTTCAATCTATAGCTAATCGCCATTTCTCTTCCTGCCAAAATACCAATAAATACCCATGTAGTACTCATGGGGATATTGCTGAAGTTTGCGAATAGATAGAGAATCAATGCATAAACCAAGTCGATGATTGTTGCAGAACGTATGTGTCTTGTATTGGATTTGGAATTGACAATCTCCTGGATTTTACCACCTCTTGTTTTGAACAAATATGCCATCAACCCCAAAATGATGAATAGAGAAAATATCAATTCCTGGACACCGAGCTTTCTGGGAAGATATACATAGATGTTGGCAAAATCCTGAATGAGCCATTGTCCCCAAAGCAAACCGGTGGAAACCCATTGGGCAATCAACCACTTCCTATTAGTTGATTTTCCTGAACGCTGTAAGCTTTCTTTTGACTCCAATTTATTTGCAATAAGCAGGTAAAGACCCACTGCAAATACAAAAGCCACTCCATATCCTAGTACGGATTTGATGATCATTTTTTCGATGACCGCTTGAGTTGAAAAGACACTCAGGATGAGAAAGGTGGTACTGACCGGAAATCCCATGCGGGTCAGAATTATCAAAACCACAGGAGGGATCAAATACCACAAAGCCATGTTTTCAGGCAATGGTATCTGCTCCAGTCTCCCATAAGAAACATCCCCATTGTGCACATACCACCCATAAATCAAAAGAGCAGCCAGGATGACTGAAGCATATAGCCACAGAATCCACCACTTTTTGTCACTGTTGGAAGTGAGGAAAGTACCCAGGGTCTGAATGACGTCATTGCCGATCACCGAATAAGCTGCCAGGATAAAAGCAACAATAGGGATTAAGTATTCGATTTGCATCATAGATTTCCTCGTCTTCCAACGGTGTTTTCATGACCTTCCACAAGAAATAGATCGTTGCGCCTGTCACTAAACTTTGGGTAACTAGGAGTACAAGTAAGGGTATAAGGTTCATTTTGTCAATAATTTAGTTCTTCGAGTATTTGCGTAGTAAACTAATAATGCAATGAATAGAAAGAGTGATACCAATTGGATTCTTGCAAAGTTGGAATAAAATATCTTATCTTCTATGACCTCCCGGTCGAGTTGGGTTTTAGCTTCCAAAAGTTGATTCTTGTATTCATACAATGACAACTTTCTGATGATGGAGCTATTATCCAATTGCCATGAATCGCCGCTAAATAAGTTGTAAATATTGGACATCCAATCATTTCCTTGAGGTGTCACCAATGCTCCTAGAAACACCAAAATGAGTAATAAAGGAGTGATATATTTGATGATGAACTTGTAGATTACTGGCACTTGAATGTCTGCACCATCGGTAATTTCCTGCCAGCCTTTGTTGATCCCAAAAACCCATGAAAACAAGATGGATTCCAATAAGGCGAAAATGACTAAGCTGACAGTTCCGCCCCAATAATCGTACTCATCAAAAAAGCCATGATGATAAAAAAGGACAGTCGGCAATCCCATAATCAAAGCCAACAGCCCAAAAGACCAAGCTCCTCTTTTCATACCCCAACCAAATTCATCTTTCATAAAACCCATCCAAGGTGTACCCATGGCGAGTGATGAAGTGATGCCTGCAAAAAACAACAAACCAAACCAGAAAACCCCGGAAAATGATGCCATTACGGGGCCCCATTGCTGAAAGAGAAATGGCATCGTCTGAAACGCCATGCCAAAGCCAGCGTTTTCCAATACCCAATCCAAACCTAAAAAGCCTGCAGCTATTGGAATTACGATAGCGCTTCCGAGCACTACCTCTACAAATTCATTCATAAAGCCCGCCGAAACGGAATTCAATGCGACATCGTCATTGGCTTTCAGGTAAGAAGCATAACACTGAATGGTACCCATTCCTACAGATAGTGTAAAAAAGATTTGACCGGCAGCTGCCAACCAAACCTTTGGGTTGAGTAAAGAGTCATATTGAGGTGTCCAAAGAAAATTCAATCCATCCCATGCGCTCGCATCGGGAAATTGTACAGAACGGCCTGATTCTCCCAGAGTCAGGGCTTTGGTAGCCAGTATGATACCAAACAGGATTAAAAGGGGCATCCCTATCTTAGCAGCTTTTTCTATTCCACCAAGTCCTTTGGATAAGATGTAAACATTCAGAATTAAGACCAAAACATAGAACACTATAGGTTCAAATGGAATGCCTGTAGTGCTTGAGCCTATCGAAATGTAATCGTCGAAAAACTGGGCAACTTGAGTCTGCGACATGCCTTCAAATGTTCCTAATAATGTGTGAAGGACATAGGACAAGCTCCATGACTCTATATAAGTATAATATGCCACAACGGCGATATTAGTGAAAATACCAAATACACCGACATATTTCCACAGCCTCCCTTTGCCCATAGTATCGAGAATAAAGGGTGTACTGTGATTGCCAAATTTACCCCCAAACCGTCCGGAAGACCATTCAATAAATAAGAGAGGTATGCCCAGGATCAAAAAACAAACAAGAGAAGGAATGATAAATGCGCCTCCGCCGTTTTGAACGGCCTGAACGGGAAAGCGTAAGAAGTTTCCAAGACCTACAGCATTGCCTGCCATAGCCAGAATTAGACCTAACCTAGAACCCCAGGCATCCTTAGCCAAAGTTTTATTTTCCATCAATAAGAAGGTAGAAAATCTAAATAATTAAATGAATTGGATTGTTTTTGCTTGCTGTCAAATGGTCAAGAAAGCGGAATGAAATTAATTACTGGATTTTATCAGAAAAAGAAATAACTGTGGTGCAGTTGGTCCAAGATGTTGGTGAATTTCAGCCTTTCACTTATTTCAAAACTTAAAAATGATTGATATTCATTGAAAGAGAGATCGCCGAAAACACTGCTAAATGCTCCCATTTGGTTTATGTTATTTTCTTGTGAAGAAAATGATGAAATGCTGCTTCCCGAAAAGAAGATGGTTTTCCAGTCCAAGTAAACGGTTCCATTACCTTTGCTTACTTTCTCAAAAGATGCTTCAATGGTACGAGATGGACTGGTTTCAGAAGTTTTGGAAAACCACATTGAAGCAGCAATAATTGAGACACAAAATATACCGTAGGTAAAGGCCTGGAATAACTCCAGAAGCTGACGTCTCATGTGTTGAAAATTTCATCAAATGAATATAAAATTACAACCTTTCCCAAATAGTTTAGAATTATTATTTTCAAATGTTGGCCTTACGGTCCAAAATCAACTTCTTATCAAAAATTCTTTCCTATTTGGTCTATTTGTTGAGTGATCCTTTGTGATTACCATTACTTTTTTAACAATAGTTTTTAACTGAGCGATATTATTTGGTTTTTGGATATAGAAGTATGCGCCTTCTTGGAAGGTTTTTTCAATCTGTTCTGGATTAGCTGATGTAGAATATATTAGCACAGGAAGATCCTTAAACTTTGGATCTTTTTTTATTAAAGCCAAACATTCAAATCCATTCATGAGAGGCATATTCAAGTCCAAAAATACCAAATCCGGTAGGGCCAGTTCTCCGAGCTGTTTCATGAGTTCCTTCCCGTTTCCAGCAAACCTAACCTTGATATTTGAAGAGAATTCACTGATAGCTTCTGCCAAAAATTCTTGATCATCTTCATCATCATCGACAATGATGATTTCCATTTGATGTTTTACCTGGTTTTCAGTATTTCCTATCGGAACTGCTACCGTTTTTTTTAAAAGGCTATTAATGTTATGATTTTTAGAGCGGCTATTAATTGCAACTTCCATATAATTTAAGCTTAGAGTCAGAATCCTTGATTTTGTTGAATGACTTCAAAATTGTCTTGCGAGACCGGTACGACAATAGTGAAAATTGTGCCATCTTTGGTGCTATTAACATATATAATGCCATGATGATAATCTACGATTTTTTTACAAATGGCCAATCCTATGCCCGTGCCCTCATACTCATTAAGGGTATGTAGCCGTTGAAATGCCTCAAAAATTTTCGTATAATATTCAGGTTCTATGCCAATACCTTGGTCCCGGACAGAAATGCTGCAGAATTTTTCCCGGGCCCAATAGTAATTATCATCCCACTCTTTGAATTTATAGTGGGATTTCAAAGATGAACTAGAAGGTAATGAATCTCCATTTACGATTTTCGAACTGATATCAATTAAAGGGCCGGAACCTGGTTTGGCGTATTTTATTGCATTGCTTATCAGGTTTTGAAACAACTGTATCCATTGAGATTTATTTCCTGTGATTTCCGGTAAAGGCTGCACGGTGATTCTGGCTTGGGAACTCAGGATAGAAATTTCCATATCAATCAGGACATCATCTACCACCAGATTTAAATCGAGGTTTTCAAATTCAACAGTAGCCGACGAAATCCTGGAAAAATTCAGAATATCTTGCATCAGACTCTGCATTCTGGAGGCCGCCGCATCTATCTTTTTGAGGTAGCCATGACATTTATCGTCATCATAGATTGAAGTCATCCGGGGCTCAAGAAGAGAGATAAATGTCTTTATTTTACGCAAAGGCTCCTGCAAATCATGGGAGGCAACATAAGCAAATTTTTGCAATTCCTTGTTGACCTCTTGGAGCTCTCGGGATTTATAAACCAATGCTTGTTCAGCTTGTTTTTGATGGGTTACATCTTGTCCGGTACCAATCATTTTGACTATTTCACCCTCCGAATCAAGGATGATGCTTCCTTTAGCATGAAGTGTTTTGACATTCCCTTTGGGAGTAACAATCCGGTGAAAAAAGTCTGGAAATTTCTTTTCCATTAATGCCTGCTGTATGGTATCACCCACAAACTCCCTATCCTCTTGATGAACATAACCCAAAAAATCCTCAAAGGATAATCCCTCAGAAGAAACAGAAAGATCGTAAACATTAAACATTTCATCTGACCAGGAAAGTTTATTGGGAGCTACCTCCCATTCCCAAGAGCCCATACGAGCTAGTGCCTGAGCCTCATTCAGTTGTCTGAGCTTGATTTTCAACTCCTTCTCAGCTTTTATTCGGATATCCACCTCAGCTTCCAAATCCTCGGCTGTTTTCAGTGAAAGCGCTTGGGGAGCCAGTTTGATAAGGTAAAAAACTGTCGTCCAACTTACCACTCCGGTAATAAAAAGCGAAAGGGCACTCAACCGATACAAGGGAATCCAAAAGATAGCTGCGTCTAACAAGTGGGTGGCTCCACAAGAGAGGATAAAAGCTGCAAAAAGAAAGTAAATGCGGTGAAATCGAACATCTTTCCTTTTGTATACATAGCCTAATATGATTACTGGAATGGTAAAATAGGCTGACCAGACCATCAGGTCACCTATGATATAAAACCAGCCATGAAAATCAGACCACTTTCCGCAATTCCATCTTGCGGGAAAATCCGATGTGTCAAACAGATTTTGAATAAATTCAACAAATTGATTTCCCATTTTTAGGATATTAAGTAATTAAAATAGATAGTAATATATTTTCCAGTTGGATATTGGGCGAAAATCAATAATTTTCATTTTGTCATTCCGAAAGGAATGATTCTTTAACATGAATTTTTAATTGGGGAGTTTAGCAAATATTGACTATTAGAATCATAGTCAAATCACCGACCTAAGATAGTTCCAAGAAGTATAATTTCAAATTATTGGTAGCCGCTTTCTTGACCTTTGGTGGAATCGATGTATTTCATAATCAAAGGGCCCAATATTCCATGGATTATAATTGAAAAGAGAATAATAAGCATCAGGATGGTTAATACCGAATTTTGTCCTTCAAAGTCTTGGATATTTATGGCATAATAAAAATAATACAGTGACCCTATTCCTCTCAACCCCAAAAAGCTAATTGCCCACCTATCTTTTTTGGGAATATCTGAACCTAAAAGACCCAAAATCCCAGATAATGGTCTGACCAAAAAAACAATGATAAAAGAAGTGATGATTTCTTCCTTTGTGACATTCGCCAAAAATCCCATGCCAATAATTATTCCGAAAATAAGAATCAAGCAACCAGTCAATATCCGCTGTATTTTGTCAATAAAGCCGTGAAATTGGGAATGTTGTAAATGACTGGGATCATACATTCGCCATGAAAGGGCTCCTACAAATACCGCAATAAAACCATAACCAGCCAATAGTTCGGTCACGCCGTAAAGGATAAATGTGAGCGCCAAAGATGCTAGTCCTGAGATTGCTTTGGAATGGTCACTGTAAACTGATAGTGATAGAAGGTATTTTCCGGCAAGCCGCCCGCCAAAATAACCTATGACCAGCGCTATTCCAATTTTGTAAATTACGTGAGTTGCAAACCATGACCAAACCAATTCCTGACTGAATCCTGATCCTGCTATAAAAATCGCTAAATAGGTAAAAGGAAAGGCCAATCCATCATTCAAACCTGCTTCTGAGGTAAGGGAAAATCTTACCTCATCTTCATCTCGATTTGGCTCATTTTCTTCTTTACCAGACTCTTCATCTTTTGCTCCTTTGTTGGGACCTGCTACCTGTATAGCGCTTGCCAGTACTGGGTCGGTAGGAGCAACTACAGCACCCAATAGCAATGCTGTCGCGGGCAGAAGTCCCAATAGCCACCAACCTGTCAACCCAATTAGCACAATGGTGAGAAGCATCGTGATGCTTATTAATCTCAAGGGAATTCTCCATGATTTCCAATCAAAAAGCCGGTCTATCTTCAGACCTGCTTCCATAAGGGCTATGATAACCGCTATTTCGGTCACACGTTCCAAAAGCCTTGGTTTAGAAAAAATAAAGTCGGGATCAATATTTAGCGGTAACCAACTGGCAAAAATACCCAAAATTAATATGACCATGGGCATAGAAACCGGGTAAGCAGCAAGAAGTCTGGGTAGGTAGGTAGCTCCAAGAATAGCCAATCCTAAAAACAAGAGGATGATTTTATATGATCCGAAAAATTCTAAACTTTCAAAAAATTCCATATAGATGTTAGTTTGCTGTTTTTGGGAGATTTTCCTTCATTGTCCCCTTAATCATATTTTAGGGCATTTCAATAAAAATCACTTTACATGCGCCACAATTGGGCATAATCCGCATCGCCAATTTTTGATCAAATGGCAGGAGGAGATGAGGTAAATACAGATGGTATAAGGGTTAGAATAAAAAGAAGGCAGAAAAAATCCCTGCCTTCTTATAGAATTAATCCCAATAAATTAAAGTCTAATATTATCATGCCTCATGTCATCCCGTCTGGATTCACCTAGTCCGGAATCATCATCATCAAAGGATGAATCACTTGATCTAGCATCATCAAGTCTAGGATCACCGGAAAGGTCAAACCTTGAAGATTCATTGCTGTCGTCCATGCCATAATAGGAATTGACTGAATCGACAAAAGTAGAATCAGGATGAGATGGCCAGTTGTCTTTGTCAAAGCCCGGGGAGTTTTCTAATCTTTCTTTGGAAACATCCAGTACAAGGACATTCTTACTCGTATAATCGTCTCGTAAATTATCAAAATTAAATGCTCCCAATGGGACTGCAAAATATTTGTTTTGCAAATTCAGGAAGCCTGTATTTACTGAAAGCACAAGATATGAAATCTCACCTGATTGGAGATCAATCATGATGTCCTTAATATCTCCGATACTTTCATCTGCAGGTGTCCTTACATCGGTTCCTTCCAAGCTTGAAGCGGAAATGATTTGTTGCCTAATTGAATTTTTCATAATTATTTTGGTTTAGTTAGAAAATATAAAAGGTAGTCTCCAATTATCATTCCCCGCTCCAAAACAAGAACAAATTTCATCCATATTTCAAAAAAATAGAAATGAAAATCTCCCTATTTGAGTTCAAAAATCAAAATATGCGATTAAAAAATGTCAATTATCAGTGAAAAGTAAATCTACAAAGAAGGTATTTTGATTTGGGATTAATAACCCCCGCGTTAAAAACATTTCCAATTTCGTAACTTTTTTTGCCCACATTGTCTCATACCCAAAAATCTATAAGCACAATAATATTAACCCTATTGCAAATCAATCGAATGATATAATGCTAGGCGGAAAATTAGATTTTAAATGACCTTCACCATTTTCATTTTGGTATTGGTATTTTGGAATTATAAATGTGAATTTTGCTCCTTTCCCAGGACTACTTGTAGCGAATATTTTCCCCTTGTGGTTTTCAATTATTCTTTTGCAAATGGCAAGTCCAATACCCGAACCCGGAAACTCCAAAATACCATGTAGCCTTTTAAATATCACAAAAATCGAATCCGCATGAATCTGTTCAAAACCAATCCCATTGTCAGAAATGGTGATTTTGATCAAATCCTCTTTAAAAATACCTGGGTATTGATCCAATTCATTTTCTGTTGGCAATTCCATCCCGATTTGGATGCGAATGGGGAACTCCTTTTTGCCAAATTTCAGAGAATTCTGAATCAAATTTTTGAATAATTGTTGCATTTGATGTGGTACTACTTCTGCTGTGGGCAGTTCATTAATATGAACTACCGCTTTACTTTCTTCGATCAATAAGTTAAGTTCATCAATAGCTGACCTGAGGATACTTGTAAGATCTCTCTGTTCAAAAACCATTTCAGCTTTTGAAATCTTTGAGAATTGGAGAAGATCCAGGATTAAAAGCTGCATCCTGTTGGCTGACCTTTGGATTCCGAAAAAATAGTCCTTTGCTTTTAGGTTAAAGTTGGGGTCTTTTAAGGAATCAATCAAGGAGACAAAGGTTTGAATTTTGCGTAAAGGTTCTTGAAGGTCATGACTCGCAATGTGGTTAAATGAAGCTAATTCAGCGTTATTTCGGGAAAGTTCTTGATTCTGAAGTTCAAGCTGTTGGTTGATGAGTGCTTCTGCGGTCACGTCTTTGAGTGTCACCAAAAGTACCCTTCCGCTATCTTCAAAAAACTCCCTACTAAAGCTAATGAATTTTGTTTCACCGTAGATGGTATTGAATTTTAAAGGAAGGTGATTCAAATCCACAATTTCGGATTGGGGATCAAGCCAATTTGAAACTGCAATTTTATCTTCTTCCATAGCAAATTGGACAAGAATTTCCTTAGAGACTCTAAAAGAATTTGGTTCTAAACCTAGCATCCGAAATAGGTTGTCCGAAAAAACGATTGAGTTTGTTTCAAGTTCAATGATATAATAACTAACGGCTGCAATTTCTTTTACATGACTAAACATCTTGTTTTGTAAAGAAAGGCTATGATTTAATTCAAGCAATTTGAGCTCCGAGACCTTTTCAGGTGTGGCGTCCCTATTAACAAAAATAAGTATCCTTTCCTGATTTTCAATCCTCAAAATGGCAAGAAAATCCACGTATTTTAACTCGCCTGAGTCTGCAATTATTCTGATGTTGGTCTGTATGGTATCATTTGTGAGTGATAGTGATTTCATGGCGTCAATCACTTTTCGTCTGTCCTCTGGGTGGATTTGTCTGAGATAGCCTTTAATGGATGGGTGAAATGCCTTTGGCGGAAAACCCAGTATCCCAAAAAGATTGGATGAAAAAACCATCTTTTTGGAATTTAAGTTTAGGAATCCATGACCTAATCCTGCTAGCTGTTCCGAATGTTCGAACATCTCATCATTGATTTTATTCTGAAGCATTGCCTCATCACAGGTATCAAATTCTGAATTGATCACTCGCTGATAAACAAAACCCATGAAAAAGAGGAATATCAACAATCCAATAGATGAAAAATAATATATTGTCCAAAAACGCTTGAATTTTATACTTTGGTCTGAAAGCGCATCTCTTTCTTTTTGGCTTAGGAAATCCAAGTAATCAAAAATTTGAAAGTCAGAGAGTTCCATATGAGCTTTCAGCCATACTTCTGCTTCTTGTGTTTGAGCTTTTTCCAACAAAAAATTTTGATACGTAAAGAGGTAACTATTGCTCAATCCCATCAAACTGTCGAGGTCTGATTTTTCAAAATCTATGGTTCCGATGTAAATCTCCAACTCGGATATTTGATCGTGTATTAGACTTTTGGAATCGAAAAAATCCTCCAATTGGCCTGAATAAGCAAGGAGATTCTGAGAGAGCACCATTTTTTCCAAATACTCGAATTCTTTGGTCAAATGTTCCAAATCAATTATGAGGTCATTATAGAACTTTGATTTATCGGACCAATTCTGATTGGAACTGAATTGGACATATCCTATTATCAGTACTCCCAATAGAATAACAGTGGTGGTAATCAACCAACGAAGGTGGAGTTTTCTAGATCGCTCAAGCATAGTTAAAGGTCTGCGTTCCGGCTCCAATATTTATAAAATGCCACATTGATTTATTTTGTATTGAATTCGTTTTATGAAAAATAATAACAATAATTATGCAATGTTGAATATGATTAATAAAAAAAAGGTTATACGATTCTTTCCAGTAACCCAATATACTACTATAGACAGGTTGGAATCCCGATAGCTATTGGCACGAGGTCGGAAGTCTCCTGTGGGTATGTACTTGGACATCTCAGTTTCCTGATAATAAAAGAAATATTTTTTAAAACTGTCCATTTTTTACACACTTGTGGAAATTTTCCGCATTAAAGAAGAGAGATTTTGGTTCAAACTCCAACATTTACACTCCTTCGCGTATTGGCAAAATCTTTGAAGATATGTGAGAATAAAGCAGACTGCCACGAAAATTGGTATTTTAAAATTAACCTCAGTGGTTTATCTGCATGTTTTAACCTAAAAATAACTACTTATGAAACTGGTTTTAAGTTATCATACACAAATTCTAGTGAAAAAAGTCATTGAAAAAGAGATAGAAAAATTAGGAATTGAATTTGCCTTTTGTAATAGTGGACAAGTTGAGTTTTTAGATGAAGTTGACGATGAGGTCTTGGGTAGTTTAAAACTTAATTTACAGGAATATGGTATATATGTTCAGTCAAATCATCAACAACAGCTGATTCAAAGGATCAAAGATGCCATTGATGAATTGGTATATAATGATGATAACTATAAATACAACCCGTCAAATTATATTTCAGATAAATTGAATCTAAATTATACCTATCTATCCAATTTATTTTCTGAATACACTTTAACAACCTTACAAACTCACATCATCAGTACCCGTATTGAACGTGCCAAAAACATGATGTTGAGTGGCGAGTATAAATTATCTGAAATTGCATATAAATTAAATTACAGTAGTGTGTCACACTTATCCAATCAATTTAAAAAAACAACTGGTTTAACGGCTTCACATTTTCTTAAAATCATTTCTAAACGAAATATCACTATTTCTGATAACTAATAATTGCCTTGATGGCGGTACCAATGTGTATATTACAATCCAATTAATATTGAAGATATCAAAACTTTACTTTTAATAGTGATTTAAACCAATTATCTATATAAATACAATACTCCCCAAAATTGTGGACAGAGGTTAAGTTAAAAAAGCCTTTTAAATAATTGAAACTTTAAAGGTTTACTTTGGAATCCCAAAAGTTGTAATACTTTAGTAATAATATGTAGAAGAAATATTAATATTTAAAAATAATTTTTAGATATTTGAATATGATATTGGAAAAAGAATTTTTCCTTTAAACAACTAAAACCCCCTCTAAACAGCACTATTATGAAAATTACCTACAGCCCCTCTCCACCTTATTAATATCGATCCTAGTTTTTTTTGAAAATCATTAAGGCTTATTAACAAATTCACGGTATAGACTGAGATTCTGTTATTAATTGGCTATTTATAGAAAGATGACAAACTGCACTTATACATTGTAAGTAAGCATGTTGTAGATTTTATTTTTAAAGTAATTGATCTATTTGATAAACAAAGGATCTGATGAAAACTACTAAGCGGATTTTATTGATTGAAGATGACATTGATGATCAATTATTTTTTAGGTGGGCAATAGAGGCTATTGATCCAAAGGCTGAATGTGTTATTGCCAAAAATGGAACTGATGCCATGCAAAAATTAATAGCAATGAAAATGCCTCCATCCTGGATTTTTTTGGACCTCAATATGCCTTTGATGAATGGATTCGAATGCCTCAGAAAGATTAGGGAAAAAAAATTGGACTCTGATATACCTGTAATAATACTGAGTACTTCAGGTAATATGAAGGATATTGCCAAAGCAAAAGAACATGGAGCTGCTGGATATCTCAAGAAGCCCAATAATACCAATTCGCTAGTTAAGGCCTTAGAAGAAATATTTTCAATTGATTTCAACAAAACTGAGAATTATTTTGTATTATATTGATTTTCAAGGAACTATATGCAGGTCATGGTTAAAGTCTTTACAGAATATATACCACTTATGGTTATGGATTACAATATTCAAATAACAAAATTAATGTAAAAAAATCTGAGAAATTTGTATATTTCATCAAAGGAGATTAATATACTTTTGCAACCGTTTAAAATGAAATAATAATAGAATATTTGTTTGTTTTGAATAAATAGCAGGAATGATTTTAATACTATGAAATTATAAAATTTTATTTAGGAGTTTAAACTAAGTTGAATTTTTAAAAACGACATATACTATGAAACTGGTATTAGGTTATCACACCCCTGTTTTGGTTAAAAAAGTAATTGAAAAAGAAATGGAAAAGTTGGGCATAAAATTTTCCTATGCCAACACAGGGCAGATTGAGCTTTTAGGTGAAATTAGAGATGAGGTTTATTATCAATTAAAACTTAATTTACTGGAATACGGAGTTTATTTTCAGTCAAATCAACAACAACAGATGATCCAAAAGATCAAAGATGCCATTGATGAATTTTTGTTTTTTGAAGAAAATTATAACTACAACCTCTCCACTTTTATTTCGAATAAATTAAATATAAATTATAACTATGCTTCCAATTTGTTTTCTGAAATGACCTTTACCACGATACAGTCTTACATTATCCTTAAAAGGATAGAAAATGCAAAAACTATGATTTTAAGTGGTGAATATAGTCTTACTGAAATCGCATACAAATTAAAATATAGTAGTATCGCTCATTTATCTGGGCAATTTAAGAAAGTGACAGGCCTAACCGCATCCCAATTTGAGAAAATAATTTCCAAACGAAATTTTCAAGTTTCTGAAAAAAAAGAGATATAAAATAAAGATTTGAGGTAAATATGAAAAAAATCAATATTGTATTGGCAGAGGATGATGAAGACGATCGCCTGTTTTTTGAGGAGGCTATAACTCAGCTTGGTCTAAATACGGAAATAAAATTCGTGGCAAATGGGGATGAATTGATGAAATATTTGAATAATCATGAAACTTCATTTCCCGATTTGATTTTTCTGGATTTAAATATGCCCCGCAAGGGAGGTATTCAGTGTCTCGCAGAAATTCGTGCCCATAAAAAGTTGACTGGATTATCTATAGCCATATATTCTACATCTTCGTCGGATGAGGATATTGAGAATTGTTTTGTAGGCGGGGCCAATGTATATATCAATAAACCAAATAACATTGAAAGTTTAAAATCTGTCCTTTTAAAAGTCATAACCACCAATCACCAATATACTAACTCCACCTTGAACAAGGACAACTTTGTCATGGTGGTATGAGGCGTTTAAAAAATTCATTAAAAAAAGCCGGTCAATCTTTAAAGGCTGACCGGCTTTTTTGATTAAAGATTGTCAATGAATTTTTTGACTTCGTCTTTGGACTGTCCTGTTTTTTTCTGGATTCTTCCCAACATTTCATCCTCTTTTCCTTCCACATAGGTCAGATCATCATCGGTAAGTTCACCGTATTTTTGTTTCAATTTACCTTTGATCAGATTCCAATTTCCTTTGAATTTGTCATTTAAAGCGCTCATAATTTTGATTTTTAAAGGTTTAAAATACATTTTAATTTAGGGATTTTACTTTAATTGTAGGCATCGTTATGGTTCCCTTCCAAATCGAATGTGACTGTAGTGACTTTTCCATCACGTTTGAAGTGCATCTCATAATACACTTTGTTTTCTCTCTTAAAGGGTCTGGAATCAATTATCTCTTGATCTCTTAATGAGGAATCTTTCCGGATGACATTATAGACCGTGATGGGAATAAATCGGGTCCGGTTAGTATTTTGGCCCAACTCCGGATCATTTGTTTCAGCTTCTATTTAACTTCCGGGATTTAAGGCCTCATCGTGAAGATTTCCATTGGTTCTTTCATTGACGTCATTTTCCCTTTCCGAATATTCTCTTTCTGTATTTCTATGCTCACAGGAAATAAAGATTAATCCCGCAAGATCTTATTGGATTAATCCTCCTTGTCTGATCCCTGTGTTTTCACAATTTTGTTGTAAACCCCAAATAAAAGAAATGGGGCAGCCCACTGTCCAACAAACAGGGCAGTATTTTTCTTACCCATTATTTTTAATCCCAACGAAACAGCCATTGCTGAAATCGATGACCATAGAAAAACATCAGATGGAATTTGAGCCGTTTTCTTTTCAATTTCTTTGGCCACTTGGCCTTCTTTATTATAATCTTTCATAATCTTATCAGTTTTAGTTTTTAGATATAATTGGTGTTACCCAAAATTCATTCCACCAACCTAAAGACCGAAATTGACCAATTCACAGCCTTGAGGAAGTGAATCGAATTATCCAATGGTTACCATTACCCGCTTAGCTGTTACATTATTTACCCATTGTGGGTTAGTTTAAGTCCATTGGAAAAACATCGATTATTTTAATTTACTTTCCCTTTGAATAGGTATAATTGCTATGGATCTAGGGTAAAGGCTAAAAATCAAAAAACTATTGAAGGGACACTTTTTAATATAGTGGGAATGGTTTGATTTTTGAAATTAAATGGAGAGATAAAAAAACCGATAGGTAATTTTTTTCTGAAAAAATCATCTTTATACCACGTCAAAATTAATATTATGAAAAGCCAGCTATTACTGCCATCTATCATCTATAAAAATTACAATTCTGCAAAATTGGCCCTAAAGGGGAAAATGTCCAAAAACGGCGAAACTTCAGATAAAAAACCGAGCATCGGAGGTACAGGCAATTTGAGCTTAATGGAGAAAAGATGACTCCATATTTTTTATCTAAATTTCAATCATCTTTTGTTACTGACTTCTCCTGCTTACTTTTCTTTTTATAAACTTCGCTTTTCCTTGATAATTTTATCCATGATTATTTTTGGCAGGAATCGTTTTCTTAACATTACAACTATAAAGCAGAAAGTTCAATGTTCTCAATAATTGTTTTTCCGTAGCAATAAGGCTAATTGGACAAATTTTATAGAACCTACGAACAGTTTATCAATTTTTATCAAATGGCAGTACTATAGGTGGGGCTTTGTTTTTAAAATGTTACCATTCAATTACATAATGTAACATATAATAACCAATAATATCTTATTTATATAAATTTATCGAATATTATTGTAATATCTTTTCATGCTTTCCTTTCTACTTTTGAAGTAAAGTGTATTTGCATAGAGTTTGGTCAATCTCAATAATGTTAATGACCGGCTTAATGTATTCTTTTCGAAAACAATTTAATTATTTAAACAGCCAATCCTATGAAAAACATACTTGTTGTTGACAATCAGATTTCGTTTTGCAACCTTTTAAAGAAGTTTCTAACCAAAATCGGTTACCTAGTAGAAACAAGTACACAGGCCCCACATGCAATCCAATTAATGAAAGAGACATTTTTTCATGTTGTCATCTGTGATTATCGATTACCAAATGCGGATGGAAATGTATTTTTCGAAATGATCAAGGGTGTTAGTCCTGATTCTGCTGTTATTTTCACTTCTAATCAGATTAATCTCAAAAATGTAGTGGAGATGATCAGAGAAGGAGCTTCGGGCTATTTGTCCAAACCTATCAATCCGGATGAATTAGTGGAAGTATTGGAGGGGGATCATTTTAAGAAACAGAAAGAGAAATTTTCAAGTAAAAATATTGATAAAAAAACTCATGCTGATAAACTACCCGAATACTTGGTGGGAAACAGTAAAATAGCTAAAGAAGTACAGTATAATTTGGATAAAGTAGGCCCTACCGATTATTCGGTGATCATTGAGGGGGATACAGGAACAGGAAAAGAATCTTATGCAAGGTTGATCCATCAAATCAGTGACAGAAGGAATAAGCCATTCATTGCGGTCGATTGCGGATGCCTTTCAAAAGAATTGGCTGGAAGTGAATTATTTGGGCATGAAAAAGGTGCTTTTACAGGTGCGGTTTCCCACAAAACAGGTTTTTTCGAAATGGCTAATGGCGGCACCGTTTTCCTTGACGAAATATCAAACCTATCAAGTGATATCCAAATGGCCCTATTGCGGGCATTACAAGAAAAAGTCATCAGGAAGGTAGGGGGAACGAAGGAAATCACTATTGATGTACGCATAATATCGGCAACTAATGAAGATCTTTTGGCTAAATCGGAAACTTTGGGATTTAGAGAGGACTTATTCTATAGGTTAAGTGAATTTGTATTAAAAGTCCCCACATTGAAAGAGAGGGGAAAAGACCTATTACAATTTATTGATTTTTTCTTGGAGAAAACTTCAAAGGAACTTGGAATCCGGGAGCTTCCAAAATTTACAGATGAAGCGATGGATCTCTTGCAAGCATACCATTGGCCCGGGAATATCCGTGAACTTAAAAATGCCATCAGGAGAGCCTGCCTTTTTATCAACAAGGATAATCAAATAACTGCCGCATCCCTTCCAGACAGAATCCAAAAGTCTCTTCAACCAATGAGTATTGTTCACGAAATACTTGACAGCACTATACATATGGGGGAAAGATTCTATAGTGAACAAAAAAGAGATCTTAAATCAGTGGCATTAATGGCAGAATCAGAAAAAATAAAAGAGGTTCTCAAAGATGTAAAATACAATAAAACCAAAGCTGCACAAAAATTAAATATCCATAGAAAAACCTTGTACAGCAAGCTTAAAACGATGAACATCGCCTATTGAGATTTTCCACCCCTAATTTCTTTATATTCATCACATTTTTTTGTCTGAATTTTTCGCTTCCTCTATACTTGTGAGGAAATCAAGCAATCCATAAATGAAAAGCAAGAGACGTTATTTTCTGCTTATTGGCCTGGCCCTTATATACCATATTTGGCACTTCAGTCAAAACAATAAAGCATCAAATCAGGCTTTAGATGCTACCGAATTTCACATTTCAAAAAATTAATCCTCAAAATTTCCTTTAATTTTAAATCTTTACACCTCTATGAAAGAATCCCCTTTACCTTTTAGGCAAATTGAATGGTGGCTAATGACACTTTTGTTTCTCGCCATCATTTTGGTCAATGTCCTAGATGCTCAGTTTTTAGGATTTAACCCTTCCAATAAGCAAATGTCAATTTATGCTTCAAAAGCTTTTATTCCAATTATTATGTATCTGGGATATTATCTGATGCATATAAGGATTATTCCCAATTACCAAGAAAATCAAAAGAATTGGAAACTTGTCCTTTTTTCGGTTTTGGTATTTTTTGGGGCAATAATGCTATGTGGGGCATTTTCCATGAATGCCGGATTAACCCATGACTTTTTTATGCCTTTTTATTTTAATTCAGTCGCCATTTATATCGGATATCTCATATTGGTGTATATTTTTCAACAGATTCTATTACCGCCTAGAGCAAAGGATTTCCAGCTATTCAATGTATCCAGGTTAATAGCCCTATATTTCTTTGTATTCATATTTCTTGTCCAATATCAAAAAATTGCCCATCATGCAATATTAATAGTCTATTCTATTGTTTTGCCATCATTGGTTCTAATGGTCATTTATAACTTTTTCCTGGTCTATGGAAACTATAAAATCGGCAAAACAAAACTAGCCAGGATCTATTATTGGGGATTGATGATTTTGGTAGGAATCATTTTCTTCATATTGGCAGTAGAAGATCATAATTCCCGAATACTCCTTTTTGGTGTAGGAACCATTGCGTTTTTGATGCTTGTGTTGTTCCCTTTATCCAACCTCTTTTTCAAAAAATACGATAGCCTGCTTTCTGAAATCAACACACTTTCCTATAAAGTTGACCAAGGGTCAGCAAATCTTTCATTTCTCCGCTCGCAGATTAACCCCCATTTTCTTTTCAATGCGCTGAATACCCTTTATGGCACCGCCTTGCAGGAAAATGCTGAGCGGACTTCCGAGGGTGTCCAAAAGTTGGGGGACATGATGCGGTTTATGCTCCATGAAAACAATCAGGATAAGATCCCAGTGGAACGGGAAAAGGAATATCTTGTCAATTACGTGGATTTACAACTCCTGAGAATCAAAGAACAGGAAAACATTGAAATCGTTTTTTCGAAGGGAGAAGATTCTTGTTCAGGAGAAATCGCCCCCATGTTGTTGATCCCATTTGTGGAAAACGCCTTCAAGCACGGCATTAGCCTCCAAAAGAAATCATGGGTAAAAATCAGTCTGAGATGCTTAGCAGGTTCAGTTCACCTAGATGTCAACAACAGTATCCATCGGTCCAATGATGATGATCCAGAAAGAAAAGCTAGTGGCATAGGTCTTGAAAATGTCCGGCAGCGTCTCAGCCTGCTTTATCCCGGAAAACATGAGCTTGTGATTAGGGAAAATGAGATGGAGTATTTTGTACATTTATCCATTAAATTATAATTTCAATTGATATACTTCCATAGAAATATGCTTCGCGATATTAATAGATATTTGCCTTCGGTGATATTGAAATGATATAAACTTCGTGATATAAATAGAAATATGCCTTCGGCGATATAAAATCCTATAATCACCGCTAATTTGAGAAACTTTGTCCATCAATTTTGAATTGATATTTACTTCGTGATATAATTAGATATTATGCCTTCGGCGATATAATATTCCACAATCACCACTGATTTAGGAAATAATATCCATAAATATCTATTTCAACTATATTTCAACCTTATTTCAACTATATTTCAACTTTCAAAAACCCATTATCCAATACCAAAAGATGTTAACCTCAATAGCAATAGACGATGAACCAATGGCTTTGGAGGTGGTGAAATCCCATGCTGCTAAAATTCCTTTTTTGGATTTAAAATCGACTTTTACTGATGCCATCAAAGCTTTGGAGTACCTGAAGGAAAATCCGGTCAACTTGATTTTTTTGGATATTAAGATGCCGGATATATCGGGGATGGAACTGGCAACCCTGATTCCCAAGGAAACTATGGTCATCTTTACCACTGCCTATTCAGAACATGCCGTAAAGAGTTTTGAATTGGATGCGGTGGATTATTTATTGAAACCATTTAATCTCAGCAGATTTCTGAAAGCCTGTCAAAAAGCCCAAGAATGGAATGATCTCAAAAATGGTCAGCCTATCGGTTCTATTTTTATCAAAACCGGATACGAACAAGTCAAAGTTAATTTCGAGGATCTGTTGTTTTGTGAAGCCAATGGCAACTATGTTAGTTTTCACTTGCCCAATGAAAAAATCCTCAGCAGAATGACCCTTTCCGAAACCGAGAAGCTGCTTCCCTCCTCTTTTGTCAAATCCCACCGTTCCTTTATAGTCAATACCCAACACATCCAAAAAATCGAAAGGCACCAGCTTACCTTAGGAGGTAAACAAGTCCCTGTCAGTGGAAGTTTTTATGAGGAGTTGATGGGAAAAGTGAAGGGGATTTAAAGGATGAGGGATAATGTCAAGGTAGATTGATGATTTTAGATTTTAGATTGAAGGGTGAGGTAGAAAGGATAAAGGATGAAGGGATGAAGGTAGATTGATGATTTTAGATTGAAGGGTTAGTTAGAAAGGATGATGGCACCGTCATTCTGAACCCAGCCACTCCTACCTAATTTTTTTAACAAACCCAATGCGAAGTGAAGAATCTCTTGGGGAAAGGATATTTATTGATGTCACTGAGGCTTTTAGGATATCAAGTTTCGATAAATATTAAAAAGAATTAATTAAAAGGTATAACCCACCTAGAAAAGAAAATAATCCGGCAAAAGTTAATTTTACATCCCCAATAGTGAAACTCTCTTTGTATTTGTATGTCTGCCTAATTTGTATTGAAAAAATTATTAAAGAACCTAAAATCAAAGAGATTCCCAGTAATATATTCATTACCCTTGTTTATTATATAAATCAACTTGCCTAAGTGTAGTATAGGCTCTCACTAACTTCTGGAGAATTCCGTAAAATTGTCCAACGCAACTATACCCTCCTAAGAAAAGGTAAGTAAGATGTCCGATGACCGATGTGGGCCTGTTTAAAATTTAAGGATTTCCCAAACTTTCTTCTATTGATAGTTCTCCAAGTCTATTCATTACCTAACATCGGTCATCGGTCACCTGTCATCCAACAATTTAAAGCTTCCTCACCCAAATATTCCTGTAAGTTACCAAATCGCCATGATCTTGTAATTTAATGGGCATTTCAGCAGGATGGGCTTTGTAGTTTGGAATACCGATATATTCGGTAGGACCTTTTAACTCCATGTTATTCTGGACTAGAATTCCATTGTGGAACACAGTAACTCTCGCAGGGGAAACCAACATCCCATCTGCATTGAATTTCGGGGCAGTAAAGATGACATCATAGGTGTTCCATTCTCCCGGTGCTTTCATGGCATTGACCAAAGGTGGATGCTGCTTGTAAATACTTCCTGCCTGACCATTGGAATAAGTTCTGCTTTCATGGGAATCCAAAACTTGCAATTCATAATGAGACATCAGGAATATCCCTGAGTTGCCCCTGCCCTGACCTTCTCCTTTGATAACAGTCGGTGCTGTCCATTCAATGTGCAACTGCATATCACCAAACCCTTGTTTGGTACGGATATCTCCTGTTCGAGGGGTGACGGTAAAAGCTCCATTCTCTACTTTCCATTCAGGAAATCCACCAGTTCGGTCGCTGACAAAGTTGTTCAGGTTATTGCCATCAAAAAGAACAATGGCATCCGATGGTGGTTGATGATTTTGTGCACCGGGAGTAACTTTCTTTGGAACAGGCTCCCAAAATTCAGTGGCTTCCGGTGGCAGTTTGATATCTTTTTGTTGTGCTAAAAGCGGCAATGCTGCAAATAATGCAATAACGAAAAGGGAATTTTTAATAATTTGTTTCATAGGTTTATTGGATTGAATTTTAATTGACCCTCCAAATTAAAGTAATTCCCAAGCTTTCAAAAGCCGTTGATGGATTTTTGGTTTTTCATCTGCTGCCATACTGTTAAATTCCTCAAAAATTAATCCAATGCAAAAAAATATACTGTTATTGATCCTGCTGGTTTCGGTAATTATTCCGGTAAAAGCACAAAAAGATTATTACTTTCCCGGAGAAACCTTTTCATCCGAAATCCCTTCCCCTTATTCTTATTTAGGATACCATATTGGAGAATGGCATACCCGGTATGATCGATTAGTTGGCTATTTTGAAAAATTAGCTGAAACATCCGACATGGCCGAACTGCATACCATAGGTCATACCAATCAACTTAGACCTCAGGTTGTGCTGATCATAAGTAAGGATCAAAACATCCAAAATCTTGAAAACATCCGGACAAACCATATCAAATTGGCAGATCCCAATCAACCCATGCCAGATGTGTCCAATATGCCAGCCATCATCAACTTAGCTTATAGTGTGCATGGAAACGAACCTTCCGGAGGTGAGGCAGCTATTTTGACAGCCTATTGGCTATTGGCCTCCCAAAGTGATCTGGCCAAAGAAATCAGAGAGAATGCAGTGATTTTGATTGATCCAGCCATCAATCCCGATGGTAGGGACAGACATACCAATTGGGCCAATATGCATAAAGGCTTTCCTCCTGTTGCTGATCCACTTGACCGGGAACACAATGAAATATGGCCGAGTGGCAGGGTAAACCATTACTGGTTTGACCTGAATAGAGATTGGTTGCCTTTGGCACAGGTTGAATTGCAAAACAAAATTGCTTGGTACCATACTTGGTATCCCAATGTGGTTGGGGATTTTCATGAAATGGGTACCAACAGTACCTATTTCTTCGAACCCACCAAACCATTCAGCAGCGAGAACCCTGTGGTTCCAAGAAAAAACTATGAGGAGATCAACAGCAAGTTTGCTACTTATTTTGCAAAAGCGCTTGATGATATTGGAAGCTTGTATTGGACAAAAGAAGTGTTTGACAACAGCTATCCAGGCTATGGTTCAACCTATCCTGATATTCAAGGAGGCTTAGGATTGGTATTTGAACAAGGAAGTTCCAGAGGGCATATCCAAAGCTCTCAACGAGGTGATATCACTTTTCAATTTACCATCAGAAACCAACTCAAAACCTCGATTGCTACCATGGAAGGTGGAGTAAAAGAACGGGTTTATATGCACCGCTACCTTCGGGAATTTTTCCAGACAGGAGTAAACGAAGCTGGTAGAGACCGTGCAAAAGCCTATGTTTTCGGAGATGAATTTGATGAATCCAAAAACAGGTTATTTCTAAAGTTACTTTTAGATCATAAAATAAAAGTAATTGAAAATGAGTCTGATATAACTTTGAGAGGAAAGTCATTTAAGCAGGGGAAATCCTGGATAGTTGCGACCTCCCAACCGCAATACAGGATGGTAAGGTCCATGTTTGAAAAGGTCACAACATTTGCAGATTCAGTCTTTTATGATGCCTCCTCTTGGACCATGGCATTGGCTTATGGAATGCCTTATGCTACTCAAACTGCGGTGGGTTCAGGAAGCAAAGTTTCAACCTTACCAACTCAAATTTTGGACTTTCCTACAGATGGGAAATTCGTGGCTTACTTGGTAGACTGGACGGATTATTATGCACCAAAATTCCTTCATCATATCCAAAAAGCAGGAATACATGTGGAAACTACTTCTTTACCATTTAGTTCGAATACCGATAAAGGACCAAGGGAATTTCCTGCGGGTTCATTAATTATTCCTACCGCATTTCAGAAACTCTCGCATGAGGAATTGAAAGCAGCATTGATGTCTTCGGCCAAGGAATCGGGCCAACATGTCTATGCCACCACCACCGGATTCAGTGCTAAGGGGATAGATTTGGGGAGTAATAATATCTCTGCTGTTCAACAGCCTAAGGTATTGATGTTGATCGGTCAGGGAACTTCACAATATGAGGCGGGTGAAATATGGCATCTGATGGACACCAAAGTCGGTATGCCTATGGCTAAAGTAGATATCAGCTTATTTGGGAGAATCAACTTATATGATTACAACACTTTGATATTGCCATCAGGAAATTATTCTTCCCTGTCTACTGCGCAGGTCACTCATTTAAAGGATTGGCTGTCGAGAGGTGGAACTTTGATTTCCCTTAGAACGAGTAGCCAATGGTTACAGAGTCAAGGAATCGTTGAGGAAGAGTATCTGACTATGGAGGAAAAGAAATCACCTGAATCACTCCCATTTGCCTCAAGAAGGGATTTTGCAGGGGCACAGGCAATAGGTGGAAGTATATATTTGGCAAAATTGGACAAAACACATCCCTTGGGTTTTGGCTATAGAAATGCAGAAATCCCGGTTTATAGAAATACTACGCTGTTTTTCAAGCCTTCCAAAAATCCGTCAAACACGCCCGTAAAATATACTTCTGAACCATTGTTGGGAGGTTACATTTCTCCAGCAAATCTTGAAAAAGTAAAGCAAAGCGCCAGCGTCATGGTCTCTACAGTTGGTCAGGGAAGGGTCATCCACTTCATCGACAACCCCAATTTCCGTGGCACCTGGTTTGGTACCAATAAGCTGTTTTTTAATGCAATTTTCTTTAGGGATAAGATGTGATTGTTTGAACCACAAAAGAAACAAAAGGGAACAAAAGACTATATCACTGAGCTGCCGTCACCCTGAGGTAGAAAGGGTCTCTTGAGGAACAGAAAATGATAAATATGAACATAAATAGAACCTTTTGAGATTCCTCGTACCTACCAATGACATAAACCGGAGCTGCCGTCACCCTGTATTCTAAGATTAAAGCAAGTGAAATAGTGCAATTTTTCATTTCTTATGCGGCATACTTGTAAATATCCACGTAAGGAGTATCTCTAGTTATGACTGCAAATACCCTTGCCAACAGCTTGTTTCTGATGAT
>NZ_JBGSXS010000325.1:0-30338 GCF_041751335.1 Aquiflexum sp. | reverse complement strand
GATCGATTTACTTCCCGATCGTTGCCAAACGATATTCAAGCTCAGTCGGTATGAGCAAATGAGCTATGCCGAGATAGCCAAAACTCTGGATATCAGCCCAAAAACGGTAGAAAACCAAATCGGTAAAGCCCTCAAAATTTTAAGAAAAAACCTCCTTCCACAACTATTTTTCGGATTGCTGCAAATTTTTCAGTAACAGGATGGGGGTTTTGAAGCCACTTCCCGACTTATAGGGAAAGAGGAAACCAATGGAACCTACAGACGAACAATTGGCAAGATGGCTAGAAAGTCCGAGTCAGGATGATATTCAGGATTTGAATGAATGGCTGGACAAAAGCCCTGAGAATCTTCAGAAATGGGATAGCTACCAAATGCTCTGGCAAAAATCCGCCAAGTTGGCCTCCAGGATTCCTCTGCCTGACCGGGAAAGGATTTGGTCAGGAATTGAAGCAGAAATCGGGGAAAAGAAGACTTATACTATTCCTGCCTTTTTCAAATATGCTGCTGCATCGGCTGTCATTCTGACGATTTCTGTATCCGTTTGGCTTTCGGTTTCATTCAAGCAGGAACATTACATCGCGGGAAACGGGCCCATGGAGATTTGGCTTTCCGACAGTTCCCGGGTAGTACTGAAAGAGGGGGCAGAATTGAAAGTTTCCAAGACCTATGTGAATGAGGAGCGAACGGTGATTTTGGAGGGCGATGCATTTTTTGAAGTAAAAAGAAATGAGCAAAAGCCATTTTTGGTCCAAACCGAATCACATTTTGTCAAAGTATTGGGAACATCCTTTTTGGTCCAATCGACTCAACCTGACGAAGCTTCCGTCTCTGTTTTCTCCGGTAAAGTGGAATTTGGAGTCCCTTCAGGTCAAAGCAGTATCCTGACAAAGGACATGTCACTAACCATTTTGGGCGATCAGTTCCTAGAAAAGGAGAAAAGTGACAATGACCTCGCTTGGTGGAAAGGTGAACTGAAGTATGACAATGCGCCATTGTCTCAGTTTGCCTCTGACATGCAGTATAATTTTGGTATTGAGGTAAAGGTCTCGGCATCTTCTTTGACGAGCTGCGGACTCACGGCCAAGTTTGCAGGATTGACTCCCGATGAGATGGTGCAGGCGGTAGCCACGACCTTTGGAAGCGAACTACATCAATCTTCCAAATCAAGTGTTGTATTGAAAGGTGGAAATTGTGAAACAGGAGCTGAGTTATGGTAAGGTTTTTCTTGATTTTCGCTCTCTGTTTTTTGTCTTTTTGGGCCAAAGCTCAAGAACGTATAAGTTTGAATGGACAATATTCTTCCGAGCAACTGATTGAAAGTATTGAGCAAAAGACTCCATTTCGGTTTGTCTACCAAAGCCAAATCCTCCCAAAAGGAAAGGTTATGGCCCTAAATTTTGAGCAGGCTAAACTCGAGGAAGTCCTTGCTTTTTGGACAGCTGCCCTACAATTGGAATATAAGATTCAGGGGAATCTTATTTTATTGTCACCCGCCGCATCCTCAAGAAAAATCCTCAGCGGCTATGTGACCAATCAAGGCGATGGAGAAAAGCTCATCGGTGCCAACATTCAGGTTTTGGGCACAGGAATCGGAATTAACACCAATGAATATGGGTACTTTGCCCTTTCCCTTCCATCAGGGACATATTCGCTTAGGATTTCCTATGTAGGTTTCCAAACCCTGACCGAGGAGGTTGCTTTATTCCAAGACATTTCGAGGGATTTTCAGCTTCAAATTGCCAATGTGCTATTGGACGAGGTTTCTGTAGTCTCGGTGGAAGACAAGGTGGAGGAAATTCAGATAAGTACCTTCAAGGTAAATATGGCCTTGGTCCGAAAGCTGCCTGCAATCGGCGGAGAGGTCGACCCGCTACGGATTCTTCAACTGCTTCCTGGCGTACAGTTTGGTACCGAAGGCACTGCAGGATTCAATGTTCGTGGTGGTTCTCAGGATCAAAATTTGATCCTCTTGGACGGGGTGCCTATGTACAATGTCTCCCATCTTTTTGGCTTCCTCTCGGTATTCAATGCCGATGCGATCCAAAACATGGATTTGACCAAAGGAGCTTTTCCGGCTCGATATGGAGGAAGGCTTTCCTCTGTCTTAGATATCAGTATGAAGGAAGGTAGTAAGGAAAGGATTTCAGGAAATGTCGGACTCAGCACCTTTGCCTCGAAGTTCTTTTTGGAAGGACCGATGACGGGGGAGAAAATGACCTTTATGGTTTCGGCGCGGAGAAGCTTTTTGGATCCCATTTTGGTTCCTGTTACCAGAAGGCAAAAAATAGAAAATGGTGCCAATGGAGGCCAAAGCAATTATTCCTTCAACGATATCAATGCCAAGGTCAACTATACCTTTTCTGCCAAGGACCGGATCTACCTGAGCATTTATCAGGGAAATGACCGCTATAATGACAATACGCTAAGAATAAGCTCCTTCGGAAACTCCACGGTAGAAAGTGAACAAGATGTCAAACTTGGTTGGGGCAATCAGGTCGCTTCTCTGCGATGGAACCACGTCTTTCAACCAACCCTGTTTTCCAATGTCAATCTCTTTACAAGCAGGTATCAGTTGAATAGCGTTTCGGATAATTATGTAGAAATCAGATCGGGGAGCGAACGGATATTCAGTGTAGACTTTTCGGACCAGCTGTCCTCCATCCGGGATTATGGGGGAAAAATTGATTTCAGCTATTTCCCAAACCCAACGCATTTTGTGAAATTTGGCGGACTTTTACTCAGACATCGATTTGTAAATCAGTTTCAGTCCAACTTCTCCATTACCCGAAACAATCAGCGGGAGGAGGACTCTTCCAGCTTAAGGGAAGAGAATAACGCATGGGAAGGGTTTGTTTTTGTGGAGGACGAGATTACGATAAACCGACAGTTGGGCGTGAATGTAGGTGTCCATGCCAGTAATTTTTGGTCGGGTGGGGTAAGTTATCCTTCCATTCAGCCCAGGGCTTCCTTTAGATGGGCAATCAATGCGTCGAACGCCATCAAGGGAGGGTATGCAAAAATGACCCAATACCTCCACCTGCTGACCAACAGCGGTATTGGGCTGCCAACCGATCTTTGGCTGGGGTCCAGTCCGGAGATAGGCCCACAAAATGCCAATCAGTGGTCTTTGGGGTATACCAAAACGTTTTCCAGAGGGGTTGATTTTACGGTAGAAGGCTTCCATAAGAAAATGGAAGGCCTCTTGGATTTCAAAGATGGGGTGACATTTTTTCTGAATACGGGAAGTATAAGTGAGAAGGTAACTAGCGGAGATGGATTAGCCAAAGGGGTGGAAATGATGCTTCAAAAGCAGGTGGGGAAAACACAGGGTTGGATATCCTATACTTGGTCAAAATCGGACCGGATTTTCCAAGAGATCAATAACGGTGAACAGTTCCCGTTCATTTTCGATAGAAGACATGATTTTTCAGCCTTGATCAATCAGCAAGTTGGTAAACGATGGAATCTCAGTACCACTTGGATTTACTTGACAGGCAGGGCGGTGACATTACCTGTTTCGACCTTTGTTGAAAATTTAGTGATCCCAGGCGATAGGATAGGAAACATTGCAGATTTAGTCGAGTACAGAACCCGAAATGCCTATCGCTTCAAGCCCTATCACCGATTGGATATTTCTGCCAATTACGAAAAAACCACCACATGGGGAGGGCACCGCTTTTCCTTCAGTGTGTACAATCTATATAACCGACAAAACACCTTCTTCCTATCCCAAGATCCTGGATCAGCATCTGATGGATCCATTCAACTCATAGACAATCCCTTATTTCCACTTATCCCTGGTTTTTCTTATGGAATATTCTTCTAATGTCATCCGAAATTTAGCAGCGCTAGCTTTGCTTTATGCGACCTGTTCCTGCCTATCTGAGTCTCCGTCACCAATTGAAATCATTGATTTCCAAAAGAAATTGGTAGTCAATGGTCATATCAGCCCCGATGTACCATTGTTGATATCCGTGACCAATAACATCCCATTTACCACTACCATGTTAGCCTTGCAGAATATTCCAGATGCCAGAGTAGAACTTTGGGAAGGAGACAGGAAGTTGGAAGAAGGTACGTTCCAGCCTTCAGCAACTTTCACTGTGGGCTTCCCGGATATTGAGAAAAAGTACCCCAATTACTTTGCTTTCAGGGCCTTTTATGCATTTGAGTCAGTACCTGAGGCAGGTAAATCCTATTCGCTCAAAGTCAATGCTCCCGGATATCCGGCTGTGGAAGCCACGGATCGGGTCCCTGAGAATGCAGCCGAGGCACCCACATTCCGAATCCTATCCATCAACAGGGCCAATGGCCTAATCACTGTAGAAGTGGATTTAGAGCTTTTGGATGAAAAAAATTACTTCCATTTGCTGTTTTTTGTCAGGACAAAGGGATTTGACGACGTTCAACAAGTCAAGGTGGTGTTGGACAATGAAGGATTGTTAAATGTCGATAATAATGGCGTGGCCTTCGAAGGAGGACTAAATTCAGGTATTATGTATAATCCCAACGTATTTGGATCAAAAAGCAACAAGCGAATCATCGTGTTGGAATATTTGTCGGTTATCTTCTTACCCGATACTCCATTTGAATTAAGTGCAGAAATACGGACCATCAGCAAAAGCTACTATGACTATTATGTCGCTGTAATACAGCAAAAATATTATGGTGACTACCCGTTCGTTACTTCAATTAGGATTCCTAACAATGTGCAGGGTGGCTTGGGTAACTTTTCTGCCTTCACATCCCGAAAATCAGGATGGTTGGATTTGAAATAGGTAAGATCATTGATCAAAAACACACTATTCACACAAACCTAGAACCTGATATTCACCAATTTTGGTTATGGGATAGACGTTAATCAGTACCACAACAGTGGTTGGTTAAAGGCTGGATGAATAGTGTATATTTAAGGAAGAATATATTCCTTTGAGCTATCTCCTATTAGGTAGTGTGCCCGAAAAAGAAATACCGATTGAATTTCCAGAGAACACTTCTCCCTCCTGATCCTTGTATTTCATGGGTGTATAAGTCAAGGCAGCCCATTTGTATCCAAATTCAAAGCGTGGATTTGTATTACTTGTATAAGACACATCAGGAAAAAAACCATCACCTCTCAATTTAGGGTTCAAATGGGTAGTAATACCAACTCCAAACCTGAAGTCATCATTTATTTTCCAAAACGGAGTCAAGTGGACGGGGAACCTCAAAAACATAATGTTTGCATCATCTGCTGCTGTGGGAGTCCACTTTAAACTTATGGCAGAGCGAACCATAAACTGCTTTACGTTGGCAAACTGAAATTCTCCCCCAAGGCCAAGGTTGATGCCCTGCCCAGCCCGCATCGTTTGATCACCACCATTGGAAAAGAATACTTGTAATATTTCATCACCACCAAACTCGAAGCCCCCTTCGAAAAGCAATTTGGCGCTAACCGCTTTCTCAGCCTCTTGTGAGAAAACAAGCGTATTAGTAAAAAAAAGACAGAAGCTCAAAGCAAGAATTATTTTTTTCATATGATTTTTTTAAGGTTATCAAAATTTGAAGATTTCAATTGATTTTAGGAAATAGGGTGCGTTAATTTTTTATGGCAGGAAGTTTTTTTTGGTGAATAAGCAAAAAGGGCTGTTTCTTTGCTATTTGTGGCAATAAATTAAGAGGTTCTATTTGAGGACTACAATGTTTTAGTGATCAAGCAAAAGGATTTATTCGACCTATTTAGGTAGACCTTTTTTATAGACATTCTTTATTTTCCAGAAGACCCTATCAATTCTTTCCCTTCTATTTCGGATACTTGAATACAATAAAACTTCCCTTTTCCAAAGGCCTTTGTTTTTGTCGTTAGGGTAATATAATAAGTTTGGCCAGCATCAAGGTTTAGTGAAAGAACTGTTTCAGGGTCTGGCTTAATTTTTCCTCTGTATTGGGTATGAATTTCGTAGAAGCCAGGATCAATTTGATGAGTAGAATACTTTCCTTCGCCCAACTTGCTTATTAATTTTTGATTGAAATAGGTGTAGTAAGGGACAAAATCATCAAGTCCATCAGGTCTTAACAAATAAACCGTTGCTTTTTCACTTTGAGCCTGAATTTGAAATTGAACTGCAAAAATCAAGAAAAATAAGTAGAGGATTTTCTTCATAAACTAAGAATGTTTTATCGAAATTTAGATAGAAAGCAAATCATTCGCAATAGCCATTTTGTTAATTTTTTGTTAAATAAAAAATATTTTTATCAAGCCAAAATCAACAGCTTTACTTCTGATTTTTTTAGGGAAATGGAAGGGTTAAAGTTTGCGTGAAAAAGAAAAAAATGAGCCAGAAATAAAGAAAAATGTAAAAGTGAAATTTCTTGATTTTAAACCTTTTGATTCCTATAAAAGCTTGGATCATGTTTTTATTTGAACCATCTATTTAGTTCTATTTTAAATAAAAATTAACTCAAAAAAATCCCTCCTAATACTTCCACTTATTCGCCAAAGCAACCAAGCTCAGCATCACAGGAACTTCTACCAATACACCGACTACGGTCACAAGAGCCGCAGGACTATCGAGTCCAAACAAGGCTATTGCCACAGCCACTGCCAACTCAAAGAAATTACTCGCTCCTATCATGGCTGCTGGAGCGCAGATAGGATGCGCCAATTTGAGTTTCCGGCCTCCAAACCAGGCCAAAAAGAAAATAAAATAGGTTTGAATAATAAGGGGAATGGCGATCAATACAATAATCAATGGATTGTTCAGGATATTGGGCCCTTGGAAAGCAAACAACAATACCAAGGTAAGTAATAACGCAATGATACTGACAGGTTTGAATTTTGGCAGGAATTCGGTTTTAAACCAGACTTCTCCTTTTTTACGAATTAGGGATTTATTGGTAATCACTCCTGCAACCAAGGGGATCACCACAAATATGACCACTGAAGAAACCAAAGTTTCGTAAGGAATGGTCACATCAGTAATCCCCAACAAAAGTCCCACCAAAGGAACAAATGCCACAAGAATGATCAAGTCATTGACCGAAACCTGCACTAAGGTATAGTTTGGATCACCATCTGTGAGGTAAGACCATACAAAAACCATCGCCGTACAAGGCGCTACGCCAAGCAGGATAGCTCCCGCAATGTATTCTCCCGCTAATGACGGATCTATATAGGCCGCATAAAGTTGGTCAAAGAAAACCCAGGCAAAGAATGCCATCGTAAAAGGCTTAATCAGCCAATTGACCACCAAAGTGAGAATCAGTCCCTTGGGCGCTTTCCCCACTCCTTTGATACTGCTGAAATCTATCTGCAGCATCATGGGATAAATCATCAACCAAATCAAGATAGCGATGGGAATATTGACATTATAGATTTCCATGCTGGCCAAAATAGCCATACTATCTCCCGCCAAATGCCCGATCAAAACCCCTCCTGCAATACATAGGCCTACCCATAAAGTCAGGTATCTTTCGAAAAAGGCGATTTGTTTCTTTTTTGTGGACATGGGGTATTATTGGTTATTAATTGTAATTTTTTGATTGTTACATCTATTCATTAATAGGCCGATATTGATGGATATTTGCTACATGATATTATTGGATATTGGGTTTGGAGTGGAGGGTATAGATTCATGATGGTTTTCTTTTATACCATGTACCAAGTACGAAGTATCAAGAAGGCACCACACATGGTACATTGTACTTTGTTCTTGGTACATTGACTAACAACAGCCCGATCCGGGTTCACAACTCTCGGCCGCCTGAAGGGAGGCTAAGGATACCCTGATTTTTGGTTTTTCGCTTACCGGTCCACAGCAGGCAGCAGCTTTTTCCTCAGGAGTAGTAGCGCGGTCTTTGGCTTTGCAGGTTGTTTGGTCTGCAACCAATTGTACGATGAGCGCATTACCTGTGTCCTTAATTTGGTGAACAGGTAAAACCGCGGTTGGGAAGATGGAATTGCCGTATTCAAACTTAATTTCTGAATCGGGATAAGTTTCCCTGACACGGTGGACCACATCAAAGATCTTCATAGCTTTGGAAGTATCCACGGCATGGTCTGGTTCAGGAATTTCATTCTCCCACAATTGCACATGTACTTCAGACCATTGGTTCCTGATGCCTCCACAGTCCACCGTATCAAAGTTGACATTTTTGATCTCAGTGATATGGTAATCGGTTCTAACATACTGACCGGTCTGATATTCAAAGAAAAGTGCCTTTTCAGGGTTTTCTTGAAGGGTTTGGGTAAATTCTTTAGTTTTCATTATTTGAGAATTTAAACGCTAGACATAAGACGCTAGACTTCACTAATTTTAGGTAAAGACTTATCTGAAAGATTGAAATTCAACAAGACCTTTCTTTTAAGTTTTAAATTCATTTTTAAAAACCAAAACATCAAACTGACAAGTATCCAAGTCTTGTATCTTGCGTCTAATGTCTTGCATCTCCTTTAGCAGCAGCCCCGAATCTTCGGAAAACCAGAAAAGAGATCCTGAAACAGATTTTGTATTTCTGCCCAACGGATGGGGTCTATACAATAGTTGACTGAGACTCCTTCTATACTGCCTTTGATAATACCGATATCTTTCAGTTCACGAAGATGTTGTGAAATAGTCGCCTGCGCCAAACCCAGTTCCTGTACCAAATCTCCATTGATGCAGGAATTGGATTGGATAAGAAATTCCAGAATGGCTACACGTGCCGGATGGGCAAAAACCTTGGCTACTTTGGCCAGTTCGTTTTGTTTTTCGGTGAAGAGGTCAGTTTTGGTTACGCCCATTTTTAAGACAGTTAGATATTAGATGCGAGAATCTAGATATTTGATCTTAGAAATAAAGGTTGAAATATCCTTCGTGAAATATGGTGGAAATATTTTGAGCAAATTATATCAGGACCCATATTTCAACAATATTTCGCTGAAGGCCTACCAGTCTGAAGGCTTTCAGGTTTCAATATATTTCACCACAGGTTTATTTCAATTATAATTCGCAAAGCCTTATTTTGCTTAGTATTACATCGCAATATTACGATATATAAAAATCTATTCCAAATTGGAGTTTTACTTCTGCCGGGTGGATGTACGCAAGTACATCCAAGATATCCAAATATGCCAAGTTGCCGGGAGGGATCTAATTTTCTGATCAACAATTATTTCTTTATGGATAAAAGATTGGGTAACCAAAAAATTGGAAAAAAAGGGGGGCTTATCAACTCTATTCCGGGCTTAGCATCAACATCCATACCCATCAACGGTATATTATTACCTCCCGAACGGCGGGAAATTGGGAAGATACTGAAGCATGGATAACCAATTTAGGTCTAGGGTACAGGCTTGGGGCTTTACTTGGGAGAACTCAACTGAATCTTTCCGTCAATATCACCGGTAGTGATTTCCAACCGTTCTTGGGAATGAGTTTCGGCTATAATGTGATCAAATAATAATTTGTCAATCCTTTTTTATAAAGCTTCCTGTTTTCGGTAAATGATCATAATAATTCCTACTTTGCTTTTGAATTGCAGTGATGCTGGTAGCGATATTTCTATAATAGATATAAGTACGTTTTTGGGATTTTTTGACTTTGAATTTTTTGGATGCGCGCTCATAAAATATGGAGTCTGCGGAATATCGATTCTCGAAACGGATGCTTCTAAAAACCTCTCTTTTGCCAAAAAGAGTTGCAAAAAGTATGCAGTCATCCACATGAATATTTTTGTGAAGATCATACTTATCTGCCACATAGTAATCTTCATTGCTTGACACTACTGTCTCGGTGAGTGAGGAAATGAGATCAGCATGCTCCATTTCTTGAATACAGGATGATAGATGGTTAGATTTGTATTCATCATCGGCATCGATAATGGTAATAAATTCACCTTTGGCAAAATGCACAGCACGGTTGATTGCATAAGATTGTCCCTTATTTTTGCTTCTGATATAGCTGATTTTATCTGGATTAATTGAACAATAGCGCAAAAGATCCAGACTCAAATCCACTGTGCTTCCATCGTCAATTACCAAGAGTTCAAAGTCTTGAAACTCCTGATTCAATACTGAATCGATGGCTCTCAATACCAAATCAATCGGAGTGTTAAAAACCGCCATCAATACACTAACTTTCACTCTAGGCATTATTTATGCTATTTCTACCTGCAAGGATTTACAAATTTCCTGCAATAACTGCTATTTTTTACAGATTTTGGAGGAAAAAGAAAAAAATCAGTGTTTCGGTAATTTTAATGAGCTAATTCAAAATCTATCTAATATTCAAAGCCATTCAGATTTTTGTTTCACTAATAAATGAGTAAATAATATTTATTTGAAAGGCTTAATCATATTTAATAAGGGGATAAGACTTGGCACCTATTCTAGATAAATCTCCTGTTTATTCGGTTTTTAGACTTTGCGCAGGATTTTCAAGAGCAGCCTTATGAGAAACGATTCCAACCAAAGCATCTTGAGATTGAAATCCTCTGCCAAACAATCTTTCTGCCAAAGAGGCGGTTAACAAGACTTTATTATTTCCGGAACCAAAGCTTTCAAGATAACCCAATAATGGATCCCAAGTAAACATGTTTACAAATCCCGATGGCGTATTTGTGCTTAAGATACCGTTAGATGGAATTTGCTTTTCATCTGCCCTTATAAATTCCGAATAAGGGGAAGTGATGAATTGGGTAATATCCGTGACTCCAGGTGAGGATTTCAGAGATTCGACCTGACGCTGTTGTTCTTCCGATGATGAGCTTGACCAAGCTGGAAAACCGATAACACAGTAATCTTGGGATCTGTAGGTTCGAACAAGCCTATAAATTTGCTCTGAATTATTGTGAAAGCCTTCATAACTGTTTTCAAAGCGGATATAAGATAGTCCCATAATTGTTTTATCCAAATGTAATATTTTACCATTTAGTAATGGTGAGTTCTTATAAAAGACAAAAAATGAAAATATTGATATCAGGTGCCACAGGTAATGTGGGTATTGAGGTGATCAAGGCGATTGAAGCTACAGACCATCCATATCAGGTATATGCTGGGCTGAGAGATGTGAAAAAAAAGGAAATTGGATTAGACCAATTTCCCAATATTCAGCGAAGGGAATTTGATTTTGATAAAACATCTGACTTCCAAACTTACCTAAAAAACATAGACGTACTTTTTTTGCTAAGGCCTCCCCATATCTCTGATGTAAAAAATCATTTTCAACCGCTTATCGACGCTGCAACAGCGGTTGGGGTACAACATATCGTATTCCTCTCTGTACAAGGGGTAGAAAAGAGTAGCATTATCCCCCATCATAAGATCGAAAAGCTTATCGAACAATCTGGTTTGGCTTTCACTTTTTTACGCCCGTCTTATTTTATGCAGAATTTTACTACTACTCTGAGAAAAGATATTATTGAAAAAAACAGGGTTTTCCTTCCTGCTGGAAAAGCCAAATTCAATCTGATAGACGTAAGAGATGTAGGAGAAGTGGCTGCAAAAGTTTTGATTAATCCCTCGGAACACAAAAACAAGGCATATGACCTGACCAATGCTGAACAAATGGATTTCAGTAAAATGTGTAATATGTTGAGCAGGGGAATCGGTCGAAAAATTGATTTTGTTTCCCCCAACTTGCTTTCCTTTTTCTTACAAAAAAGGAAGGAAGGTATGGCCACTCCATTTATCTTGGTTATGATCATGCTACATTATTTGCCCCGATTTCAAAAAACATCTCCTACTTCTGATTGGGTAGAAAAGTTATTGGGGAGGCCACCGAACACCTTTAAGGAGTTTGTGGAGAAAGAGAAAGCTGTTTGGTTGAAATAATTCGATAAACGTTACTTACTGTACTCTCCTTCAAAACAATTAAATACAGAAATGAGATATTATAGAGGGAACTTTTTAATGCTTATAGTATCAATTAAATGGTCAAAACAGAAAACTTCCAAAAAGTTGAAGTAAAATCAAGTCAAGAGTTAAGAACTTGGCTGGAAAATAATCACAACCAAAGCCAAAGTGTTTGGTTGGTCACTTATAAAAAAAGTGAACCGGAAAAATACGTTTCTACTTCAGAGGTCTTGGATGAACTGCTCTGTTTTGGCTGGATAGATGGAATTCGAAGAAAGTTAGACGAGCATAGAACTATGCAGTTGATTTCTCGTCGAAAGGTAGAACATTGGGCAAAGACCTACAAGGACCGTGCGGCTAAATTAATTGAAGAAGGGAAAATGCAGGAAGCAGGATTTCGATCCATTGAGCTTTCTAAACAGGCTGGCTTATGGGATTTTATGGACGATGTAGACAAGTTGGTTGTACCTGAAGACCTGCAAAAAGCACTGCAGAAATATGATGGCGCAACTAAGTTTTTCTATGCCATCAATGATTCCAGCAAAAGGTTTGTATTGCGGTACATTAAATTGGCTAAAACTGAAAAAACTAGAAATTCTAGAATTGAACAAATTGCAGCCCTTGCTTCAAAGGGACAAAAATTGAAGGGGAGTTGATAAATAGAAATGAACAAGATGATGACTCTTCCACTTCTTTTCCTCAGTATGCATGCCAATGCTCAAAATAACAAGCCCAATGCCAAAGTTGAACCAATCACTATTGGGTATAAGGGCAAAAAGGTAAAAGCAAAAAAGCTGACAGTAAGCTCAGAAATACGAATTGACATTGATAGTGCCTGGAAGAATGTAAAGACCCCTGCACTTTTAGAGTTTGTAGCCGAAGGAATGATTCGGTTTAAACCCCTTGGAGATGGGTTTCCCAAACAATGGAAGGTTGGGGAAACTTATGGGGTAAAAATGCGGATATTCGGATTTATTCCTTTTGGTGGAACACACTATTTATATATCGAGAAAATCGATGATGAAAACCATACCATCGCTACCAAAGAATGGGATAGGGGAGCCAAGGTCTGGAATCATGTTGTGATGATGAAAGACCTTGGAGAAGGAAGAATATTTTATGAAGACACCATCACTATTTATGGTGGTTTGATGACAGGTATGATCTCCTCTTTTGCCAAGCGGTTTTACAAGCACAGGCAAAAACGATGGCAGCTATTGGCGGAGGAAAACCTTAATTTTTATGAATGAGCAGACATTATAAAGATTTTATCAAGACCAAACTTTCATATAATTTCAGGTAAGCTTTGGACCTATAATTTCCAATGCATCTTTCCAATTAGATCAATCAAATTTCATCAAATATTTTAGCTCTATACCAATTTCTCAAATCATTACAATCAAAAAAAGACAAAATCGATAGTAAAATGTAAAGAAAGGGCAGCAGCTAACTAACAGTTGGTAAATTTATTAAATTTATACTTATTTCATTTTAGATTTGGAGTCGAAATAAGTATAGGTTTAATGGGCTAATATCTTGAATTTGTACAGATTAGTGCAACAAACATTCGCATTTAAACAAGTGGCCGTCATTGTAAGAAGACATCATACAAAAATTGACAATGGAGCTAAATCCGAAAACATATGAGCCAAATATCGAACTGACAGAATTTGTCAAACGGTATTGGACATTAGATGGTGAAAAGGAAAACATACCGCTCAAAAACACCATCGTACCAGATGGAACAATTAAATTGATTTTTCATTATGGCGACACTTACAAACATCATTCACAAAATGGTGAGATAACAGTTCTACCGAAATGCTTTTTAATCGGTCAATTGACAAAGCCCTATGTGATTGAACCCGTAGGAGTAACAGGTAGTTTTGTTGTGCAATTCAAGCCAAATGGATTTTTACCTTTTACGCCTATTCCAATCAAAGAAATGGAAAACACTGCGGTTCCATTGGACATATTATTCGGAGAAGAGGGTATAAAACTTGGCGAACAAATCTTAAATGCAAACTCTACATCTGAAAGAATTCAAATTATCGAGACCTTTCTTTTCAAAGAATTAGCCGATAAAAGAACAATTGACAATATCGTAAAATCAACAGTTGAAACAATCTTCAACGGAAACGGACAGTTTTCTGTAAATGATTTTTCAAAGAGCAATAATATTAACCGAAGACAATTGGCTAGGAAATTTTCTTCAGCCATTGGGTTAAGTCCCAAGCAGCTGGCAAAAACAATTAGAATTCAGACAACCTTGAAGATATTGCTTAATGAAGAGATTTCAAGCCTAACTGACTTGGCTTATGAAAACGAATATTTTGACCAAGCCCATTTTATAAAAGAATTCAAGGAATTCACAGGTTTGACACCAAAGGAGTTTTTCGGGAACGACCTTAAAATGTCTTTGATTTTTGACAAAAAATAGCCTTGTCCCATTTTTACAATTTTGCCTTTTGGGTTGATTCTAACTTTGCATTGCAATAGTGCAAAAACTTAAAAATCATATTAAAATGGCAAATGTAAATCCAGTTGGTTGGTTTGACCTCAATGTAGCAAACTTAGATCGAGCAAAAAAATTCTACGGATCGGTTTTCAATGTAACGTTGACTGATGCACCCATTGAATGGGGAAAGCAATCATTTTTTCCTTTTAGCCCTGAAAGCCACGACATAACAGGTGCATTGGTGGAGAAAGCCGATTTTGTTCCAAGTAGTAACAACACGATTATCTATTTTGAAACCGAAGACAACATCGCAGAAGAACAAAGAATTGAAGCAGCAGGTGGAAAAGTGGTACAACCTAAAATGAATATTGGGGAATTCGGATTCATCTCAATTTTTATTGATACAGAAGGCAATACGGTAGGACTTCATTCAAGGAAATAATTTTCAATTATGACTTACGACACAAATCTTGCAGACAGAGTTAGAGAATATCTTGCTGAAATACCGGGCATTGACATTGAAGAAAAAGAAATGTTCAAGGTGCTAAACTTTATGGTGAATGGCAAGACTTGTGTTTGTGTTAGCGGTGAAAATTTGATGTTACGTTTCGACCCAAGCCGACAGGAAGAACTTTCGGAAAAAGATGGTTATGAGACAATGTTGATGAAAGGCAAAGAATACAAAGGCTACTGTTATATAAATCCAGACGGATTTAAAGACAGAAAAGACTTTGAATTTTTCTTAAACTTATGCCTTGAGTATAACAAAGTCGCCAAGTCATCAAAGAAACGAAAGACGTCGTAAAAAACGAACGGCCACAGCGGTTTTGCGTCAGGCGGAGTTTAGCGCTTCGACTGACGCTTTATGCTATATGTGAACTTTGGGACTTCGTATCAAGTGTGGTGCTAAAAATCCCGACCGAACGCAAAACTTTGGTGTAATTTATTCAAGACCTTTGAGCAAATTTTAAAAAAATTACCCCGCAACTGTCACACCTCCCGATTTTGAGAATCTAATTGTCAAATCTTAAAAATTAGACTGTATGAATAAATTTATTTTCATAGGACTTGCATCAGCATTTATGACAGCTTGCAATCCTTCAACTCAAAATCAAACAGAAATGATCACAAAAGAGA
Organism: Aquiflexum sp.; assembly: GCF_041751335.1. Taxonomy (GTDB): domain Bacteria; phylum Bacteroidota; class Bacteroidia; order Cytophagales; family Cyclobacteriaceae; genus Aquiflexum. The sequence goes on along the minus strand of NZ_JBGSXS010000325.1, from coordinate 14,931 downwards.
AAAAAACAGGAATGGTGGAAATTACCACCTTCAAACTCAATCAAGGAGTAACGGAAAAAGATTTTGGAAAATCGGCCCTTGCTATGCAAAAGGAGTTTTTAGAAAAGCAAAGTGGGTTTATAAAACGGACGTTGACTGTTTCAAAAGATAATGTTTGGACAGATATCGTTTGTTGGCGGGATCAACAAAGTTTTGAGACGACAATGAAACTTGCCGAAACATCTGAGCCTGTTTTACCTTTTATGGAGAAAATAGATTTCAATTCAGTAAAGATGAATCAAACAATTCCAATAATTTTAGGGGAATGAATAATCCATTTCAAATCACATATCAAGACAAAGACGATAGTGAACTTATTGCCCAAGCAAGAGAAGGTTCAAAAAGTGCCTTAGAAACACTGATAAAAAAGCATCAGCACTATATTTACAATGTGGCTTTGAAAATGACCTTAAGCCCATTTGATGCTGAAGATGTCACCCAGGAAGTGCTGATTAAAGTCATCACAAATCTCGCCCAATTTAAAGGAGAAAGTAATTTTAGGACTTGGCTTTACCGTATAACCTTCAATCATTTTCTCAAAATGAAAAAGATGTGGTTAGAAGATTATATAACATCTTTTGACCAATATGGAAAGGAACTGTCAGAAATGGAAGACACCGAACTTTCGTACATTGAAAAAGCCGAGATGAAAGAATTGATAACAGAAGCCAATATCAGTTGTATGAGCGGGATGCTTTTGTGTTTAGACAGAGTACAACGCTTGGTTTACATACTCGGAGAGATTTTTGGCATAGACCACACCATTGGATCACAAATGCTTGATATATCCAAAGACAATTTTCGCCAAAAGCTTTCACGGGCAAGGAAAGACCTTTACAATTTTATGAACAATAAATGTGGCTTAATCAACAAATCAAATCCTTGTCGCTGCGACCGAAAAACTAAGTCATTCATCAAAGCAGGATGGGTAGATCCAAAGCAAATGAAATATAATACATCCTATTTGAAAAAGATTTACCAAGAAGCACTTCAGAAAGCAGAAGAACTTTGCGACTTAACAGAAATGGAATATGCAGACCTTTTCAAAAATCATCCTTTTCAGGAAAAGGAACATCATAAAAAACTGTTTACTAACTTGCTGTCAGACGACAGGCTAAGGAACTTATTTAACCTAAATTGAAAGAAATAATGGTCAAAACAGTATTTACGACAAGAAAGTGCTTCGAAAACCTCAACATTTCATCGAGAAACTTTTGCTGTCAGGGTAAGACAGCACACCAGACAAATAGTATTTCGACTTTTGCAGAATGAAAAGCATTTTTCCATTTTATACAATCGGACATTTCATAAATCAGCCGACAAACCCAACTACTTTTGAACTACTTCGGTTTGACAAAATGGAAGAACCCAATGTGGACGACTTCCATAAGCACAGTTTCTACGAAATTCTTTGGATTGAAAAAGGATTAAGCAAACAAATCATTGACTATAACGAATACGAAGTAAAACCAAACAGCTTGTTTTTTATTTCGCCCAATCAGGTGCATCACTTTGAAGAATGGAAACCTCTTTCAGGTGGGACGATTTTATTCACGGAGGATTTCTATCTACTTAACCGAACAAATAAAGACACGCTGTTTGAACTTAGTTTTTTAGATAACCTATATTCAAACCCATGTATTGAATTTACCGAAAATCAGTTTGGGAAAATCTTACATCTCATTCATCAAATTGAAATAGAACAGAACTGTGAAGATAAAAACCCGACCATCATTCAAGCATATTTACACATATTGCTTGCACAAGTTCAGCGGCATATTGACATAGAATATAGAGCTGTCATTTCAAAAAAGTATATAATACAATTTAAACTGTTCAAACTAATTTTAGAATCTCATTTTGCTGAAAACAGAACAGCAAAATTTTATGCCGAACAATTACATATTACTCAGCATCATCTAAATTTAATCTGCAAAGAAATCACTAACAATACCGCCACAGCAGTCATAAGGGCGAGAAGTATTCTGGAAGCTAAACGGCTGCTTACTTTTTCTGGTAAAACTATTTCGGAAATTGCTTTTGAGCTAAACTTTACAGACAGCTCCTATTTTGCAAAGACTTTCAAATCCATAACCAAACAAACCCCCCAAGACTTCAGAAACGAAATGTCCGAAAAATACCGAACAAGGTAGGTTTGGTCATAACAATGGTGCCTGTTTTCATCCCAATTTTGCATTGTCAATTAAACATAAAAAAAAATGACAATGACAAAATTCACAGTTCCCCAAAGAGGAGAAGTATCTGAAAACAATCAGGCCCTTTTTGACAACTTACAAAAGGCCCTCGGTTTTGTCCCTAACCTGTATGCCTATTACGCCAAAAATGAGACAGCATTGGGTGATTACCTTGCTTTGCAGAACCGCAAATCAACCCTCAAAGCAAAAGAAAGAGAAGTTATCAACTTGGTAACAAGTCAAATTAACGGCTGTCAATACTGTCTAGCAGCCCATACGGCCTTGGGAAAAATGAACGGCTTTACAGACGAGCAAATTATTGGATTGCGAAAAGGTACCGCTTCATTTGACAAGCAATTAAATGCTTTGGTAGGATTTGCGGCTTCCATTGTTTCAAACAAAGGTAAAGCAAGCCAAGAAAGTAAGGAGGCATTTTTTGATGCCGGCTACACAGAGGCCAATATGATAGATGTGGTGATCGTAATAGGCGATAAAACTATGAGCAATTTCATTCACAATTTGACAGCTTTTGAAATTGATTTTCCATTGGCACAACCAATTTTTGGACAAACATCATGGTAAAGAGAATTTGGTTTATCACAGGAATTTCCAGCGGTTTGGGCAAGTGCCTTGCCCAAACCGTAATGGAACAAGGCGATTTTGTAATTGGTACATTCCGCAATCAAATTCAGGCAGATAGTTTTAATAGCAGTCACAAAGACAAGGCAATAGCATTGGTTTTAGACATTTCAAAACCTGAACAAATTGACAACGCATTACAATTCATCAAGCAAAAATTTGGCAGAATTAATGTTTTGGTAAACAACGCAGGTTTTGGTTTTGCAGGTGCGATTGAAGAAACAAGCATGGAAGAGGTGAGAAATGTATTTGAAGCTAATTTCTTTGGTACACTAAAATTAACACAGACTTTTTTGCCCATCTTCAGAGAACAGAAAGGCGGACACATTATTCAAATTTCTTCCCATGGTGGTTTCAAAGCCTTCGCAGGATTCGGAATTTACAATGCGAGCAACTTCGCTGTTGAAGGTTTTAGCGAAGCTTTGTCTCAGGAAATTGCACCCTTAGGAATTAAACTTACTATTGTTGAACCAGGTCCGTTTAGGACTGAATTTGCAGGTACTTCATTCCATCAAGCTAATGTTACTATAAACGATTATGTCAACACAGCGGGAGTATTTAGGGAGAAGATGAAACTAGTAAACGGAAGACAAGAAGGTGACCCCGAAAAAGCAGCAAAAGCAATTTATGACATCACAAATTTGGATAAGCCACCTTTGCGACTTCCCTTAGGAAAAATTGCTTTATTAACCTTGAGATCAAAGTTAGAAAGTGTTCAAGCTGATGTTGATGATTACAGGCATATTGCAGAGAATGCAGTATTTTGCGAACGATAAAAAGGCCAAACCTCTATATCCGCTTTGAATGATGGGGGCTGACGTACTTAATTGAACGTTAGTCTTTTTCATTTACATTGGAAGCCTGAAATTTAGTGTCTCCAATTCTCATTATAATCAGAGCCGAGAACTGTGATAGTCATGCCTAAAGACCCATCCGATTAATATCACACCTGACTCAAAAGAAAATGTTTTGTCACACCTGACAAGTCGGCTTGTTTCAATAATAATTCCATACGGTATGGAAGGACTAACATTGAAACAATATGCACAGATTAATCAGGGGAATATCATATTCCTACAACAGAAACATCGGCTGGCAAGACCGAACCATTAGAACCATTGTCGGTATAGCTGCGACAGCTGGAGCAGTCTATTTTTTATCAAGTAACATCACCTATTCCATTCTTCTTGGAGTTTTAGCAATCGCTCAATTCGGGACAGTCTTTTCTGCCCGCTGCATCATTTGCTATTTCACAGGTCAATGCACCATTGACAGTAAGGAGAGACGCAACCTAGAAGCAAAAGGAATCAATTACGAAACTCAAAAAAACTAATAGAATGAAAAAGACCATTTCAACAATCCATACCATCAATGCCCCTTCCAAAAAGGTTTGGGCAAATATCAGCAAAGCAACAGGTGTAAATGAATGGTTGCCTGTAATCACTGCTTGTCATTTTGATGGCGACAAAAGAATTTGCGTGACCAAAAAAGGTGAAATGAATGAAACCATTTTAAAAATTGACAATGAAAATCATGAGTTTCAATATTCCATTGATAGCCAGCCTCTACTTCCTATTGAGGATGTGGTTGGAACAATGAAAGTAAAAGAAAACAGTGGGCAGACCATACTACAATGGGACTTAGAGTTTAACCTAAATGACGAATCACTGTTTGAAATGGTAAAACAAGCGGTTCAGGGTATGTATGAAGCAGGTGCAGTAGGATTAGAAACCATTTCAAATCAGTAAATTATGAAACAGTATTATGAAATCACGATATTTAAGACGACAAAATGAAGGTACAGGAAAATCCATTTAGCGGTAAAAATTACTCGGACGAGTATGACCAAGTGCTAATCGCCAAGGCAGTTAGTGGTGATCGTAGCAGCCTGAGCGAATTGGTGAAACGACATCAGCAGTACATTTTCAACATCGCTATGAAAATGATAAACAATGTGGAAGATGCAGAAGATGTCACTCAGGAAATTTTGGTCAAATTGTTAACGAACCTGGCAAAATATGACCCCGCAAAAGGTAGATTCAGAACCTGGCTGTATAGGATCACTTTCAACCACATGCTTAACCTGAAAAAGCAGAAATATGAACAAGTGGTTACCGGCTTTGATCCTTTCTTTGAATTCATTGAGGGTTCAGTTGAAATCCCGCTAAGTCAGGAAGAGGAGAAAGAATTACAGCTTGAAATAGAAGAAAGCAAAGTTGCTTGTATGGCGGGCATGTTGATGTGTTTGGACAGGGAGCAACGGCTTATCTATATCGTGGGTGAAGTATTTGAGATTGACCACCAGTTGGCAAGTGAAATATTTGAAATAACGCCAGACAATTTTCGACAAAAACTGTCAAGAGCGAGAAAAGACCTGCACCAATGGATGCACAATCGCTGTGGATTGGTCAATTCAGCGAACCCTTGCCGATGCCCAAAAAAAACCAAAGGATTTATTCAAAACGGCTGGGTTACTCCTGAAGATATGAAGTGGCACAGCAATTATACTCAGAGAATTTTTGAGCTTACAGAGACCAAAATAGATGATGTCCTGATCGATATTGACGAGATATACGCTAGACTTTATAAAGAACATCCCTTTAAGATTGCCAAGAAAAGTGAGGATATTATTGAAGCAATTATCAATAACGACAATCTTCGGAATAGTTTTAAATTAACGGACGGATAAAAGTTCATCCTGCGATCAGACCAATCTCAAAGTAAGCTTTGGGAGTTATTATTTTCTAAAGAAATTCACAAAATCTCTCGTTACTTTATAGCCCTTCCACTCTCTAGCTTTGAATACGCCATCCAATTCTGTATCAAAAACATGATTTACGTAGTTGCTGATGGTCTTAACTGAAATCGCTAGGATAATGCTCAAAATATGTTGCTCTGAATAGCCTGCCTTCAAAAATTTCTGAACATCATCTTCGGATGGGAGACCTCTTTTATTCACCATTACACTTGTGAATTCCGAAAGCACCCTAAATTTTTCATGAGGTATTTCCGTATTGTCTCGAATGGCTTCAGTCACCTCCACAGGAACCTTGGCTACTGTGTCTGCCAATAAACTGTGCGCACCCATGCAATAAGTACATTGGTTCTCTGCACTGATCGTCAAAAAGACTACTTCCTGTTCTGCTGGCGAAAAAACTCCTTCTGTTCTAAACTTTTTGTAGCCATGCATATAGGTATCAATTAATGAAGGAGAATTGGCCATCGCCTTGTACATATTTGGAATCATCTTGTTCTCTTTTTTGGCAGTGTCTAAGAGATTTTTTTGTACTTCATCTGCGGTAGCCATTTCTACTAACGGGGATTTCATTTTATAATTCTTCATGATTTTAGGGATTACGAGTTAAGAATGTTTGTCTTAAATATTTAAATAATTACTTTTACAAACCTAGTATCTAAAAGTAACTATAACAATACGTTTCCATGGAGAAATCAAGTAACCAAACAGAAACTATAATTGATTATCAAGCAGTTGAAGTCAAAAAAAAGTTGGAAAAAATTTTCAATTATGATCCTATGGTACCAATTGAGACTTGCCCGATTAGAGATGTGCTATCCGTAGCCTCTGATAAATGGAGTATTTTGATCGTATTATTTCTTGGAGGGCATGAAATCTTGAGGTTTGGCGATTTGAAAAGTTTAATTCATGGAATATCCTCCAAGGTTTTAACTGAAAGACTCAGGACTTTAGAGAAAGATGGCTATTTAAGCAGACAAGTTTTCCCGGAAGTTCCGCTGAGAGTAGAATACAAACTGACCGCATTTGGGCTGAGATATTTGGAAAAACTATTGGTAATTTCGGAATGGATAAGTGAGGAAATGGATTATGTGATTCAATCACGCTTTCGATACGATAATAAGAAGACCTGATATACATCATAAAGCCAATCCTTAGCAAAGACTATATGCAACAAATAAGATCTTATTTTTCTAAACTTATCAAGTTGACGGACCAGGAATGGGCAGATTATGCTGACTGCCTTGTCAAAGAACGCTATCCCAAAAAATCCTTTCTTTTGGAAGAAGGTGGTTCATGCGATTTTATTGCTTTTGTTGAAGAAGGGGTCTTTCGTTTTTATCACGAGGTGGAAGGGGAAGAAATGATCACTGCTTTCTTTTTTTCAGGAGATTTTGTGACCAATTACCGCAGTTTTCTTACCGGAGCACCCTCTGAGCATTATATTCAAGTATTACAAGATGCCACTATTTACAAAATCAGTAAAAAAGACCTTCATGATCTTTATGATAAACACAGATCTATAGAGCGCCTCGGGAGGTTAATAGCAGAAAACCTTTACCTGATGGTGGCCAAGCGTCTGGATGCCTTCCATTCATCTAGTCCTGAAGAGCGCTATTATGATCTCGTAAACAGAAACTCAAAGCTTCTTCAAGAAATCCCTCAGTACATGATTGCCTCTTATCTTGGAATCAAACCAGAGACATTGAGCCGAATAAGGGCTCGTAAGTAATTTTTGTTTAAGATCATTTATTGACTTTGGTCAACGAAAAGTAGAACAGCCCTTGTCCACCTTTGTATCATATTTTAACATTTAAAAATTGATACAAATGAAAAGGATATTATTACTTCTAGTTCTGACAGCCCTTACATTAATTGATGTTTTGGCACAAAATAAAATCTCGACTAAACCTAGGATGTTTTTTTCTGCTGGGTTTGTAACACCTCAATTTTATAGTGGATCAGAATTAATAAGGGCTTACGAAATTCGCCAGAATGGGCAAAGCTACTTCCAGAATGGAGAAAGTAAACAAGTAGGCTCATATGGTTCTAATACCGGATTTTCCTTAGGTATCGGTTATTATATTCCATTAAAATCAGTTCCAGGATTAAGTGTGGGCTTACTTGTAAACAGTGGACAGACTGGATCAACACCCTCCAAAGGCGGATATGAAGAAGGATATTTTTTTAATTACCTCAACTTTGGGACAGGTTTGCAATACTATCCTTTCGAATCAAATAATCTTTATTTCAAAGGCGAGGTTGGGATGGGCTCAGTATTTACCAAGAATCGTTTCATAAATGCAAATAATGAGCAAGACTTTCTGCATCATTTTGGTATTGGGATTGAAGGTGGTGGAGGGCTAGGCTATACTTTGACACCTTTCAAAAATAAAAAGTTGGGACTCAACTTTGAAATGCAATATCAACTATTTGCTACCAGAGTTGAAGTAAGTGGAATAGGGGACGATCAATGGCGATTTGGATCATTGAACCTCAGTACAGGAATACAATTTTAACATCAATCATTTATCGATCAAAATCAAGGTTTTTAACTTTGGTGTTCAGACATATTTGTAGAAAAAACCAATTAAAATTATCATAAAATGAAAAAATCAATAATACTATTACTTGCTGTTATTTTTATGAATACAGCAATAGCCCAAGACAAAGATAGAGCAACTGAATTAAAAACATCGGCTGTTGAAATTGATGCTTTATGGCCTTTTTTCCCCGGTGTATTTAGAGCACATTATACAAGAACACTATGGCAAAAAGGAGATTTAAAAGGAGATTTACTTTTGGGAGTAAACATTGATTTTCCTGTAAATAGGGCAACTGAGGGCAGATTTGCTGATTACAGTATTGTAAGTGGCTATCGTCAATATTTTTGGAAGGGATTTCATGTTGAATTCAATCAAACAACTGGTTTAGGCGTTTTGGAAAATCATGTCAGTACAGGTGAGACTTACCGCGGTTTTGATTGGTTGATGAGTGGCTATATTGGTTATAAATTTGAATTTGCTAAAAGATTCTATATCATACCCCAGTTTGGTATTGCAGGTGTGGTTTATAAATCAAATCCATGGCCGATTTTTGAAGATGAAACACTGACCAATGAGGTAGGAGAAACTCCTTTTCTACTTGGTAGTTTAAGATTCGGAATAAAGTTTTAATTTATAATTAATTAACTCTAGTGGGTAAATGATAAAATCTCCCTTGCCTTAGTAGATTTACATTCATTCAAATCCAAAACGTAAAGGATTACATTTAAATCAACAAAACAATTACTCATCAAAATTATTCGCTTCTTCTCTATCAATATAAACTAAAAAAGACGATTTCATTTGAGATACAATGACTAATTTGGTTTTCAAAGAAATATTGAAAACTTTTTCTTAAGTGATATGTACCCTACTCCAAAAACAAAATCATCTCAACTGTTCTGGCAAAATCATTGTTTTTGTACAACACATTCCCTGAGCCATCTGTAATCAAAAAAAATGGTTGCCGACATAAAAAGAATGACGCCAAAGGTGATATAGCGCTTTTATGCTTTAACTTTGGACATCAAGAAAAACATCTCTTTAGCTATCTGAAGACATCTCTCGTCATAGGCAGCCTGTTCCTGAGGGGTTCCGTCAAAGTCTTTGGGATCCTCATATTTGATGGGAGACCTGAGTGATGCACCTGGAATAAATGGACAGTTTTTATCTGCCTCGGAACAAGTCATAATGGCCACAAAATTTTCTTGTGGATTAAATTTGTCGTCATAGACTTTGGAAAAACACTCCATCTTGGGCCCATTGTCGGCGAATCTCACTTGGTAATGCGGATTGTCTCCACCAGGATTTTCAACAGTAAATCCTGCCCTTTCCATGGCTGCTACAGCCCTTGGGTTAAAGGCAGTGGTTTCAGTACCACCTGAAAAAGTAAAAATATTGTCTCCCACACCATAATAGTCTGCTGCTGTTGCTGCCCACAATTGACTCATATGGCTCCTCCGGCTATTGTGGGTACAGATAAATACCAAGTTGGCTACTTCACCGGATCTCTTTTTGGCCCGAATATAGAGTGCCAGTTTTTGAAGTTCTTTCTGTCTGTCTGCAGGAATTTTATCCATTTCTGATTGAATACCATCAATATATTGGTTGAGTGTGGGATACATGGCTGAGGTTTTAAGGTTTGTGGAAATGGCAGGGACAGTTTCTTTGAAGTCTATAACTTCACTGGTTTCTGAACTTTTCCCCGAGGAACAGCCTCAAATCAAAGAAAGAAACAGAAGGGAAAAGATTAATTTTTTCATGGTAATGTGCAAACGATTTTAATTGTTTCATCTATTCATCGCAATATTATGATATAATAAATTATCATCAACAAAAAGCAATGTTAATATTTGGTTAACTTTAGAATGGTTCCTCTATTTTAATATCCCCTTTTGCAAAACCTATATTACTATGAAGCTGAAAAATAAATTACATCATTTACAGATTTTCCTGTTTTTAATAGCACTCATTTTTCAATCATGCATTCCGTCAAACAATAAAAATGATCTCGCGGATTGGTTGATTGATGGAAAAACAAGAAAGGCAGAGGTAAAAATCACAAATGACAGGGAAATCACCATCAGCAATGGTCTGGTTCAGCGTACATTTTTTTTAGGACCTAACCTTGCTTGCTTCGACTTTACCAACTTGATGACAGATGCGCAATTGCTAAGGACTGTTACGCCCGAAGCTGTAATTACCTTAGATGGAAAACCCTACAATGTAGGAGGGCTTTATGGACAAAAAGAAAGGGCATATTTCAAAAAAGAATGGTTGGAGAAAATGGAAGCTTCAAATGAGGATTTCCAATATGAATCGATGGTAGTCAGCGAAATCACCCCACATTTTTTTACTAAAACTAACTTCTGGACCAGTCATCAGAAAGAAGCCTCGGGGAAAAAAGTAACCTTCCAATATACGCATCCTGATTATGATGGCTTGCAATTGAAAATCCATTATGAGATTTTTGATGACTTACCGCTGATTGCCAAATACCTGACAATGGAAAATCACTCCAATAAGTCAATCACAATCAATCAGGTGGTAAATGAGAATTTAGGGTCGGTAGAAGAGGAATCTGCGGTCGTTGGCAGTACGGAAAAGATGAAAAAAACCCATCAGCTGTATATAGAAAATAATTTCGCCTTCAACAATGCCATGCACGCAGAACTCAGCAGTCAGGCCACACATTGGAAACCCGATCCTGGATATACCTCTCAGGTAAATTACGACCTGCACACTCCAAGTATTATGGAAGTTTATCCAGAAGAAGGTATTGGGATGAAATTACTTCCCGGAGAAAATTTCAAATCGATCAGGACCTATGAATTGGTGTTGGACAGCTATGATAGAGAAAGGAATGGATTGGCAAGAAGGAAGATGTACCGTGCCATTGCCCCATGGGTTTTGCAGAATCCCATCTTTATGCATTTGGTAAGCAAAAATGATGAGGAAGTCAGAACCGCCATAGACCAATGTGTGGATACAGGCTATGAAGCTTTGATCCTGAGTTTTGGCAGCCATATCAATATGGAAGACAACTCGGATGCCAATATCCAAAGATGGAAAGCACTTGCAGATTATGCCCATGAAAATGGTGTGAAAATCGGAGGATATTCCTTGTTCAGTTCCCGAACCATCAGTCCCGAACATGACGTCATCAGCAGGATTACAGGCAAACCCGGTGGGGCATTTTTCGGAAATGCACCTTGTTTGGCCAGTCAGTGGGGATTGGATTATTTGGAAAAACTCAAATATTTCTTTGAGAAAACAGGCTTTGACATTTTTGAAAATGATGGTCCCTATCCGGGAGATGTGTGTGCTTCTTCCAATCATCCCGGACATGAGGGGCTTCATGATTCCCAATGGGTACAGTTCCAATTACAAAAAGAACTTTATCAGTGGATGAATGCCCGAGGGATATACATCAATGCCCCTGATTGGTATTTTTTGGATGGCACGCATAAAATAGCGCTAGGTTACAGAGAAGTTAATTTTTCACTTCCAAGAGAACGACAGAAAATCCTCAACAGACAAAATATTTATGATGGTACTTGGGAAAAAACTCCTTCCATGGGTTGGGGATTTGTCCCCCTTACTGCCTATCATGGAGGTGGCGAGGATGCGGTATTGGAACCCTTGAGCGAGCATTTGGAAGATTACAGACAGTTGATGATGCAATACTATGGTGCGGGGGTGCAGGCTTGTTATCGTGGACCAAGATTATACGATACTGAAGATACCAAAGCCGTGGTCATCGAAGTGATCGATTGGTACAAAAAATACAGGGAAATCCTGAATGCCGACATCATTCGGCTAAGAAGGGCTGATGGTAGAGATTGGGACGGTTGGATGCATGTGGACCCAAAAGGAAAAGAAAAGGCCTTGGTCATGCTTTTCAACCCTACTCAAGAGGATATGGAAAAAGAACTGGAGTTGCCACTATATTATACAGGGGTTAAAAATCAGGTCACCATAAGTGTGGAAGATGAAAAAGCCATAAATCATAAATTGAACTTAGAACAAAAACTAGTGGTAAAAGTGAAGATTCCTGCTGAAAGCTTTACTTGGTTAGTCGTAAAGTAAGGTCCAATTATTAGAAATCTCTCAAATTTATTTCAATGCATAATGATAAATGCTTGCTTACTTCTTGTTTATATCGAACTAAATGTCAAGATTTAAATATATGATCAAGACAATGAATTTTTATGTTTACAGCTGACCAATTAACCACAATAAAAACCCGAAAGGAACTTGTAACTCTTGCTAAGGCCGAGAAAATCAAACTCAAAAAAAGATTAGCAAGGGCTGCCTATGAAGAAGAATTGAAATTGTTACAAACCGAACTTGCACTACTGCAGCAACATATTGAAAAAAAACAACTCAGAGTTGCTGTCATCTTTGAAGGAAGGGACGCTGCCGGCAAAGGGGGTTCTATCAAACGCTTTGTTGAACATCTCAATCCCCATACCTCGGGAGTGGTAGCCCTAACCAAACCCACCGACCTAGAACGGGGCCAATGGTATTTTCAACGTTACATTGAAGAACTGCCCAATAGGGGTGAAATCAAGTTTTTTGACCGAAGTTGGTACAACAGGGCTGTTGTCGAGCCTGTCATGGGTTTTTGTACACTGGAACAATACAAGACTTTTATGGCGCAGGTCCCGAATTTTGAACACATGCTCCATGAAGACGGGATCAAAGTCATCAAGTTTTGGTTCGACATTTCAAAAGAAGAACAACAAAAAAGATTTGATGCCCGGTTATCCAATCCACTTAAGGAATGGAAATTCAGCCCTGTGGATAAGAAAGGACAGGAACTTTGGGATGAAAACACCAAATACAAAGAAAGGATGTTTACCAAGACCCATACAGCATATTGCCCTTGGGTCATTGTCGATACCATAGAAAAAGAAACAGCACGGTTGGAAAGCCTCCGATATGTTTTATCCCAAATTGATTACAAAGGAAAAGGCTCTACGAAAGCTAATTTGCTTACCGACCCAAATTTAATCTTCCCATTTTTCCGAAAACCAAAACATTTTGAACTTTGAACCCATGGAACTGACAAAAGAAGATCTTGAGATTTTGAACTCGAAAATCGGGCTTAAACACCTTTTGGAAAATAAAAAAATTGACCTGGAAAAAGCACTTTACAAAGCCAAGTATGAACTTAAGCTTAGAGATATCCAGGTGGAATTGGTTAAAATGCAGCTTTGGTTGATCGCTAATAACAAGAAATTGGTAGTCCTATTTCATGGCAATGACTCATCAGAAAAAAGTGGTATCATCCGTAAAATCCTTTCCCATAACAATCCCAGACATTATAGGGTGGAAGTCAATCTTCCTCACCACAGTGAAGGGGAATCCGCTGAATGGTATTTCAAAAAATTTGTAGAAAAACTTCCTCAGCCTGGGGAAATGGTACTTTGGGATAGAAGTTGGTACAACAGGGCAACCATCGAACCTGTACATGGACTTTGCACGCAGGAAGAATATGAGCTTTTTATGGGTCAGGTCAATGATTTTGAAAAAATGTTGGTAGAATCCGGGATACATTTGGTCAAATTCTATTTTACGATCAGCAAAAAAGAGCAGGCCAAAAGAATCAAAAATATCAAATCAAGTCCTTTGACCAAATGGAAAATGACTCCTTACGATGAACCATCACAAAAACTTTGGGATAAATACCAATCCTACAAAGAAAAAATGTTTTCCAGTACAAGCACAGATTTTGCCCCTTGGATAGAGATTACAGAAGATAAAAGAGAGGAGGGAATGATCCAAGCTGCCAAACATATTTTGAAGGCTTTTTCTTATGAGTGATTTTGGTTTTCATTTTGGATATCTGAAAGAATGCCAATCACCTAAATCCCTCTTCTTTTCGGGACGGAAGACCGAAGACCGGAGACCGAAGTAGCCTAAAATTAAGAGTTTGAAGTGCTACCCATTTGCTTTTGACAATCACTGTTATCATTGTCGGGATTCATTGCGGGGAATTGTTTGGTTAAACAATTTTATCTCAGCTTTCCTTTTCGGGTGCTTTTCAACCAAATGTAAATTCCAATAGGGCCTAAGAATCCCAAGACTGCAAACAAAAATTTTAACCATACCAATGTTTCAAACAGGAACATGTCGCCTGCTTCACCTTGATTGATCCAAGAGGTCAGCCTGATATTTTCGGTAATATCAAAGAGCCATGCAACCAATTGCAAAAAAGCCAATCCCAAAAGTAGAGAATTCAGAATCTGATATTTTGGAATGTCCCTATACTTGAACAAGGATTCCTGCAGCCTTCTCCTCACCAACAGACATAGCATCAAAATCGCAGGAAACAAAGTGGTCATAAACAAGTAATCGAGTCTGAGTTGGTCCAGAACAAACTCTTTGCTTTCCGGCGAAGACCATTCCAAGATAAGTTTGTTCAGGTTTTCCTTTGAACCTGGAAGTTCAAATTTCATCACATCAAACTTGAGTCTGCTGGATTTCTCAAATTGGTATTGATGACACCGCATGAAGCCAAACGCTGCCAAAGCCAAGACAAATAGAATAATGAAATTGATTTTCATGTTATTTTGGATGTGCAAGCTGTTTTTTCAGGATGCCTGCCATTCATGGATAGTGAAGTCCAAAGTGGCCTGAATTAAAATTAGTCATCTCTAATATTAGATGAAGACTTTACTAGAAAGAAGGCGGAAATTCTTATAATTAAATAGCCCTTTTTCAATTATTCATTTGACCCTAAAGATAAAATTTC
>NZ_JBGSXS010000324.1:0-1825 GCF_041751335.1 Aquiflexum sp. | reverse complement strand
CATTCACTTCAGGAAACTGATTTATAAAGAAGAGGTGAGAGAACAGGCTCGAAGACCCTCTGGCAACCACCCCGACACATCGGGAAAGGTGCCAAAACCTGCCCGTCCAATCGGGAACTATAAATTAGAGATTATGCCATTATTACAGATTCACACGCTATTTAAAGAGATTGTTTGGTCTTCAGGTATTTGTACCAAGTACAACGTACAATGTACCAAGAGTTGGAACATCCGCCTTTTTTATGATCAGGACTTCAATGAATTTACAAACATCTCAGTTCCAAACAGCCTAGTAATTCGATCAGAAATACCACTCTTTCTTATTTTTATTTCAACCGTTATCAAGAATTTCAACCGCACCCAGAATTTCCGCTTCGCTCTCGTTTTTACTCAATATTTCTACTTTATTTCAATCATATCCCGAATTGCCATTGCTCTCGGGATCTCTGCTTCGCTCCTATTTCTATTATATATTCAATCATATTTCTTCCCTATTTCAACCATCCTGAATCGCAAATTCGTTCGGAATCTTAGAAATTAACCATTAACCAAAACTTAAATGTCCCATTTCGAAACTGAAGCTATCCGAATCTCAGCATCCAAATCCAACCATAAGGAGCATTCTGCCCCATTGTACTTAAGTTCTAGTTTTACTTTCGATTCGGCAGAAGAAGCGCGACAGTTGTTTGCTGAAGAAATCGAAGGGAATATCTATTCGAGATATGCCAATCCCAATTCATCTGACCTGATCCAAAAAGTTTGCGCAGCAGAAGGAACTGATGACGGAATCGCAACTGCTTCGGGTATGGCGGCTATGTTTGGCAGCATTGCCTCTCTTTTGAAACAGGGAGACCATATCCTAGCTTCCAGGTCATTGTTTGGGTCAACACATCAACTGCTGACAAGAGTTTTTCCAAAATGGGGAATAACCTCTACATACGGAGACATTGCTGATACCGCCAATTGGGAGAAGCTAGTCAAACCAAACACCAAAATGCTTTTCATTGAAACCCCTTCGAATCCCGGTTTGGAAATCATTAACCTGGAATGGGTAGGAAAGTTTGCTGAAGCACATAACCTGATTTTGGTAGTGGACAATTGTTTTGCGACACCATACCTGCAACAGCCCGCAAAATGGGGTGCCCATATCGTGACCCATTCAGCCACCAAATACATTGATGGACAAGGAAGGGTATTAGGAGGTTTAATTTTAGGAAAACATGATCTGATCAAAGAAGTACAGTTTTTTACAAGACATACCGGCCCATCGATATCGCCATTTAATGCCTGGATTCTGTCTAAAAGCATGGAAACATTGGCAGTCAGGATGGATAGACATTGTGGCAATGCGCTGAAAGTTGCTGAATATTTCGAGGGTAACAAAGAGATTGAATCTGTGAAATATCCATTCCTCCCCTCCCACCCTAAGTATGAATTGGCAAAAAAGCAAATGTCGCAGGGAGGAGGAATCATCACTTTGACTTTAAAGGGCGGTATCCAAAGGGCGCAGCGGTTTATCGATGCCTTACAGATGATTTCTATTACTGCAAATTTGGGAGACAGCAGAAGCATCATTACACACCCCGCTTCTACCACCCATAGTAAACTGAGTGAAGAAGAAAGGGCCAATGTTGGCATCACAGATGGATTGGTGAGACTTTCTGTTGGCTTGGAACATCATGAAGATATCATTCTGGATGTAGAAAGGGCATTGGATAGCTCCAAATAGGATTTTCTTTCTCAAAGTTATCAATGTCAGAATTTCGGAGCGTCATGCTGAACGTAGAGAAGCATCCCATGAGGTTCAGAAAAAGAATGAATTTGA
>NZ_JBGSXS010000323.1:0-6496 GCF_041751335.1 Aquiflexum sp. | reverse complement strand
ACATCCACGCCAAAGGCATCACCGATTTCATTCAGCTTGTCTTCATTGCGCTGACAGATGGCATACATGTTGGCCAAAGGATGCTTTTGGTATATAGGAATAAATTCCGCTCCAAAGCCTAAGCCAATGATTGCGATGTTTAGTTTTTTCTGGGTCATGGTTATTAAAGTTAGATTTTAGATTTTAGATTTAGTGAAATAAACAAAATTAGAACCTCTTGAGATCCCTCGTACCTACCAATGACATAAATCGGAGCAGACGTCATGCTGACGAAGGAAGCATCTCCCGAGGTTCAGGAAAAGGTTAATTTTGACCAAAAGGGTTAATTTCCTGTAATTCAACCGTGATATTGTACCTCAAGAGATCCTTCGTGCCTCAGGATGACGACTGCCTACCGGGTAACTTGATGTCATTTCCTATTCTGAACATTTTCGAAATGTTGGGGACTCAGAATGACGACACATATTGATCGTTTTACATCGGTCATCGGTCATCCAACATCCACCACGATACCTCTCAATGCGTAAACTGTCTCCCCCTGATCCAGTCTTTTAGGAAAGCGAGGCCTTGAGAGGCGAAGCCATCTTGACTCAATGCAAGTGGCTTCCAGATACAGACCGCTCCTGAGAGTTCTTGGACATTCGGTGTGAAACTCTCTATGCATATCACTCCTGAATAATTGACAGCCCACAGCCCTCGTTTGAAAGCGTCCCAATTGGTCTGCCCTGTTCCGGGGATCCCACGATGGTTTTCGGATACTTGCACATGAATCAACTTGTCTCCCACATTCCGAAAGGCTTGCTCCAGATCAGGTTCTTCTATGCTTAAGTGAAATCCATCCAAAAGCACTTTGGCAGCAGGATGGTTGATATCATGGATCAGCTGCATCAATTCTTTGGTGGTATTGATCAGGTCAGTCTCAAATCGGTTCAACGTCTCCAAAGCAATCTGCTGTCCAGCTTTTTCGGCCATTTGGCAAACTTTATAAAGATTAGTGACAGCCCTGTTCCATTCTATCTTCCGCTGTTCATCCGAAACCAATCTTGCCTTGCCAACTGCCGAATACATGGGGCCAGCTACAAAACCAGCACCCAATTGGGAACTGATTTCAAAACAGGCTTCCATATAATCAAAACAGATCTGATGGAAAGCTGGGTCATCATGGGTCAGGTCCCGGGTAGGACCAAAAGCACCACAGATTACCGGTTTAAGTCCATTGTCTTCCAATGCTTTTTTGACCTTTTCGATATCTACCAACTCAGGATCTTCCACGGGGATTTCCACCACATCATATCCCATTTCTTTAATTTTGGGAAACAGTTCAATCGTTTCATTATTAAAAGGAGAAGTCCAAAGCCAGGTACTTACTCCAAAAGTTACATCTAATGGCATTTTAAGGTTTTTTATTCTACTATCATTTTGCCGTTCATAATCCTCCAATGGCCCGGTACGGTACAAATAAATGGATATTCTCCTCTTTGGGAAGGCGCAACAAACATGATAGATTCTAAATTATCAGGATCAACCAACTTGGATGAAACTATGATTTCTGGAATATTAGGAATGTAATTCTTCTCTATACCTTGGGGGTCACGGGCCATTTCATCCGCCGCTTTCCCAATTATTTCAAGAGATCCGATTTTACCGATCAACAAGTTATGTTGCATGAAATCTTTGTTTTCAAAATCAATGATTACAGGCTGACCTGCCTTGACCTTGAAACTGGTCACATTATATTTCATTTCGTGAGGAATAACCCCGACTTTGATGATTGTGGCATTGTCACGGGATATAGAAGGCTGTTCAACTTCTTTTTCACTGCTCAAAAACTCCTCAAGATTCAGATTAGGATCCTTTAGGCCTATATAGCTGTCCCGGCCCATACGCCCTCTTAGCCAAGAAGCTCCTTCATATTCACCAACCTGGTTTTCATTTTGCATGTCGCTTCCAACTCGGATTCTTTCAGGAGAAAGGGGCTTTTCGAATAAAGAAGGGGCTTTTGCTTTTCCAATCAGATTTCCATCTACCAGAAGGGTCATTTCTCCATTTTCCAGCAAATTAGCCTGAACCCTGAATAAGTTGTTTGGAAGATTTTTTGGAGTGGAAATTTTATATGTCCTGCCATTTTGCTTTACCACCCAACTCAATGAATTATCCTTAGTAAATAAAGTGTATCCATTCTCTTTATTGCCTTGCGCAATAATTACGCCTTCAATTCCGTCATTCCCTTTAGCCAATTCGGTCCTGATCCGGATTTCTTTTCCACTCACATCCGGAGGGAAAATAATGGCAGCTCTCCTGTCAAGGTTATACTCTTCTTCGATCAAGCTCTTAGAGAGTTTGTCTGTTAGTGTGTAAAGGGAATCCGGTTTATCAGTTGGGAAAAGCGTTCCGATATTTTGTTCGAAATAAGATGAATGGGTCATAACCCCTGCAAAAATTACCTGAGGTAAATACTTGTCTTTGGCATTGCCTTCATCCAAACTGGCTTCATGCAATACTTTACTGATTTCAGGAGATGATGGGATGTCTGCCAAAGTTTGGAACACAGATTTTCTGACATTCAAATCCGGATCCTGATGTAATTTGGATCCCTGAAGGGCTTGGAAAGTTTCTTGAGTCCTAGGCAATACTTCAACAGCATTTTTCCTGACACCTGATGAAGGATGGTTGAGGGCCCTTGCTGCAATTTGGATTGAACTCTTATCCGAACCATCCAAAAGTCCCAAACCATGCAAAGTCCATAAAGCATGGATGGCAGGGGTATTCAATCCCAATTCATCAACCTCTCTGTTTTCAATCAATTTGTAAAGGTCGGATTTGATGGAAGTATTCTGACTCTCAACAATCAATCGCTGTGCTGTCAATCTCCAGAACATGTTATCGCTTTTAAGTCCGGCGATCAGATCTTTGTCTTTGGAAGGATCCACTTTCATGGTTTTGTGTTCGGGCCCACCTTTATAAACCAATCTATAAATTCTACCATGCTTGTTATCCCTCATGGGGTTGATGTAAGCATTTCCGGCACCGTTATCAAAACCTCTTGGTGTTGGATTGTGCTGAATGATGAAGTTATACCAATCTGCTATCCACAAAGCACCATCCGGTCCTACTTCAGCATGGACCGGAGAAAACCATTCATCAGAACTGGATAAAATATTGAAGCCATTCTTTTCTTTGAATCCAGAACCATCCTCTAAAATAATGGCATTGTGCAGGACTCTTCCTGTAGGTTCAGCTACAAAAGCAATCCTGTTCCAGTAATTTTTCGGGAAATTTCTGGCAGTGTAAAAATTATGACCTGCAGCGGCAGTGTAGCCACCATGATAATCAACCTGTCTTAGTGCAGGGGAATGGTGTGGCATATCGAAGTGACTGTCAATACCAAAAATGGAATTGTTCATCCCACCGATTACAGGTCTGCGGACATACTTATTACTCATGGCCAAATAGGCACTGTGCTGTCCGTTTGCAGTAGATATAAAGACATTAAAATCCTCAGTGAAGCCCAATCCCCAGGTATTGTTACTGGTGGAACCCAAAAATTCAAAATCTTTCCCTTCTGGAGTGAATCTATATACCCCTTGGGAGAAATTAAATGGTTTACCGTCTACTTCCCCATTAAAGCCTGAATATCCCAATACTCCCCATATTTTGTTGTCAAATCCATATTTCAGATTAGATGGTCCGGCGTGGGTATCACTTTTCCCCCATCCTGTGATGACCACCTCTCTCACATCAGCTTTGCCATCCCCATCGGTATCTTTAAGGAAAATGAAGTCTGGTGCCATAGATATCATGATACCTCCATTGATCGCAACCAAACTGGTAGGAATATTAAGGCCTTCCGCAAAAACAGTGATTTTATCTGCCTTTCCATCTCCATTGGTATCTTCCAGGATTTTGATCCTATCATTTCCTCCTTCTTTTCTTACTTCATTGGGATAATCTTCAGTTTCAATGACATATAATCTCCCTTTTTCATCCCAACACATGGCCATAGGATTGACAATATCAGGCTCAGAAGCAAAAAGTTGCAAATCAAACCCAACCGGAATCTGAACCAATTTCATGGATTCTTCCGGTGATAAAGGAAGTTGGAATCTTGGTACAGGATCTCTGTTTTCATAATTTGGAATTACAGCTTCCTGAAATTTGGGCTGTGGGATTTTAAAGGACTCAACCTGCGCTGCCACATCCTCTCCAATTGCCCAAAGTATGCCATTGGCAACCAAGTTATGGAATTCAGGTTTTGACCAAGTCCGTTCATCATGTCCATAAGCAGTATAAAATACCCTTCCATTTCCCTGATCTCTAATCCAAGTCCAAGGTTCTCGGTGACCGTTTTCTTCCCTCTCCATCAGGACAGTCATATCAGGATTGATTTTGCTATGCAGATATGTCTCATCCCAGGTTTCAAATGTATTTACTCCCTTCATAATCGGATGCTCAGGAGCTATAATGTCCACAAAAAATTCCCCTGTTCCGTGGGATTTAAATTGCCCACCAACTGCAGAAACAAACCAATCTGAATTACGGAAACAAAATGATGCACTGTGAAGCGGAATAAATCCCTTACCACTTTCCACATACTTTTTCAGTGCAGCTTCCTGTTCAGGGGTTATTACATCATGATTCGCATAGATTGCGATTCCATCATAATTATTGAGATTTTCATCATTCAGGTCATTGGGATCTGAAGTATAAGTAAAGTTGATTCCTTTTTGAAAGAGGGGTCTTGCCAGATAAGGCAAAAGCTTTTCTGAATCATGGTGTTTGCTGTCATGTCCTAGGAATAGAATTTCAGCCCTTCTCGGACCATCTGACAATGCTTGGAACTTGGTTTTTTGCTCACATCCTATCAAGAGAATCATTGAAAAAACGAAAAGCTTTGGGAGATTTTTGAGTAACGTCATTTTTGGGAAGATTGTATGTATTTTCGAAAGGTCAAGTTGCGGAATTACAAATTATAATTCTCCCTGTTTTTTGATCAATTCTGACTGAATTTTGATAATAAAATTGATTTTCATCTATTTTTTTGACATAATTGACTATAATATGAAACAAGCATTCGAAAAATCAAGGATTCCGGAATCCAAAGCATTTATAGTAAAAGAGTTGAAAGCTCCGTATTTTGATAAAAACTGGCACTTCCATCAGGAGTACCAACTGTTTTTGGTTTTGGAAGGAAAAGGCACAAGATTTATCGGTGACCAAATGAAGCCTTTCAGGGAATTTGATATGGTATTCACAGGACCCAACCTACCCCATCTTTGGAGAAATGATCAGATATATTTTGAAAAAGAAAGTCACCTGAAAACCCATGGCATCGTTATTTATTTTAATGAAGGATTTTTGGGGGATGCTATTTATGACAAAGAGGAATTTGAAGCCATAAAAATCCTATTGGAAAAATCGCTAAGAGGATTGGAAATTCTGGGCAGTACAAACCTGAAATTAAGGTCAATGATGCAGGAATTGGTCACTTTGAGCGGTGTTGACAGTATTTTAAAGCTTTTGCAGATATTGAAGGTTCTTTCTGAATCCGAAGAGTGCCAACCAATTACGCATTCAGGATATACCAATAATAATAAGGAATCAGAAAAAGACAGGATGCGGAAGGTATATGAATACGTGATGGAAAATTTCAGTCAGAAGATATTGTTGGAGGAGGTATCTGCTTTGGCCAATATGACCGAGAGTGCTTTCAGCAGGTATTTTACTTCAAGGATGAACAAGCCGTTTTCAGAATTTCTGTCCGATGTACGGATCAGTCATGCCTGCAAATTGTTGCATGAAGCCGATCTGAACATCAGTGAAATCTGTTACGAATGTGGCTTTAATACACTTTCCAATTTCAACAAACAGTTTAAAGATAAAATGGGAGTGACGCCATTGGTGTATAAGAAGGATTATAGGAAGACTTTTGAGTAGTTTTAGCCAATTTTAATTCCATTCCTTTTTATCTCATCTAAGAAACCGGATTTATCGTTATTCCTTTCAAATAAAATAGGTTCGATTCTATCATCAATCTGTCTTCTTAGTTTCCATAATAATGGATTTACTGAGAAAAAGTCTCCTTCAATATTCTTTACAACAACTGCAACATCAATATCACTATCTTTCCTATTTGTATCACTTTCAAAAGAGCCAAACAGGTAAACTGCTTCAAGGTCAAAATGATTTCCAAGCAGCAATTTATATTGCTTGACTTTTTTTATAGCTCCTTTTTTTTCCATTGCTGCAAGTTTTTATCATCCATGTTTAAAGGATTTACATTTAAAGATAATATGCCTTTCACCATTGTAAAAGGTTACCAATGACATAAATCGAAGCAGCCGACATGCTGCTGAATAGAGAAATTAATGCTTACCAATCAAGTGCCTCCTGCTTTAGCGGGAGGAAAAAATGAGGCCTAATCTCCCTCGGCTTTAGCCAAACATAATCCCCAATCTTATATCCTATTTTACTGTTTTGGCTAAAGCCATTTGGTATT
>NZ_JBGSXS010000322.1:0-2721 GCF_041751335.1 Aquiflexum sp. | reverse complement strand
AGTTCCAGTAATTTAGGTTCAGGGGATCAATTGAATGTCAATTTCAAAGTAGAAAACCTAGGCCCTAATGATGTCACAAGGTCGTTTGCGAGTAGGGTTTATTTGACAAGAGATTCTGTGCTTACAGAAGATGATATTTATCTGACTGAGTTTTCCAGAAATAAATTAATTTCTGGAGAAGTATATGAAACAGGTAAATCGATAAAAATACCTGACTGGATTTCAGGGGAATTTTTTGTATATCTATGGGTGGATTACCGGCAAAATGTAATTGAGGATCAAAACAAAGCCAATAATATTGCCCTGAGAAAGATCAATGTCACAGCTACCCCAGCGCCTGACCTTGTCATCACTGAATTGGAAGCTCCGGAAACTGTCATTTCAGGGGAGAATTTTTATGTCAAATATACCATCGAAAACACCGGTGAAGGTCCAACGAGATCGGAGTGGAATGACGGTTTCTTTTTGAGTACTTCTCCTGTCTTGGCCACAGGTGCCCAGAATATAGGATTCAAAAAAGTGACAAAAATCTTGGCGGTTGGAGAGACTCTTAGGGACAGTGCCTTAGTTATAATGCCGAATAATTTCTCCGGAAATTATTATCTGATAGCCAAAGCAGATTACCAGAATAGAGTATTCGAAGGTTTTAACGGTGGTGAAATCAATAATGAGCGCAATAAGGTAATTCTTATCAATTTATCGGATCCAACAGATTTGACGGTGAATTCATTTTCCATTCAAGAATCTGCTTTTCTTGGCGATGAGACCACTGCTGAGATTGAGGTGACCAATATCGGGGACAAACCTGCTTCGGGAAGGCTTTTCAATGGATTTTACCTTTCTGCTGACCAACAGCTCAATGGTGCTGTAGATCCTTTGGTAGGCAATCAGGAATCGAATGTAAATATTTTACCTGGACAAAGCCGTACCTATAACATCAAAGGTCCGATTTTAAACCTTGATCCTGGAAATTATTTCGGGATTGGCAGGACCAATCTTTTGGCTTCTATCAATGAAGTCAATTATGAAAATAACCTATTGGTTGCTGAAAAACAATTGAATCTAGATGTCAGGTCACTTCCGCTTGATACACCTACTACCAATTCCCTGATATCTGGAACTTGGCGATATTATAAAGTCAATGTTGGGGCAAATCTTGATTTGGTGATTGACTTGAGTTCGAGCAGGTCTGTCGGTTCAAATGATGTTTTTGTGTCTTTCGGTAAAGTACCAACACCCAATGAATTTGATTTTAATGGGATCAATACCAATCGCACCAATCAACGTGCACTTGTGCCCGAAACCAAATCAGGTACTTATTACATTTTGGTTAAAACAGATATTCCGCTTACCCAGAATATTGAATTGCTGGCAAGGGCCTTGCCGTTCAGTATTCTGTCTTCCAATCCTTCGGTCGTAGGAAACGGAACGGTTACCACATCCATTACAGGTGCAGGATTCAAAGCCGGAATGGAGGTTTCATTGCTGAAAGGCGGAACGAAAGTCATCAGTGCAACCCAAGTAAATCTTGCCAATAGCATGAGTGGAAGGTTGGGATGGAGATTGGCCGATGTGGACTTTGGGATCTATGATATGGAAGTCAAGAATCCGGATGGATCTACTGTGATTTTGGAGAATGGATTGGAGGTGGAGCCTAGTACTGGATTCGGAAATTTGACTTATGATATTCTGGCTCCGGATGTGGTAAGAAGAGGGAAGTCAGCATTTTTCAATATTGTATTTAAAAATGAGGGGAATGTAAATATACCCATTTTGAATGCACAGGTTTCAATGGAGGAAGATATTGAAATTTTTGAAATTAAAGTCCAAGGTAAACTTAAAACCAACTCTGGCTTGGATGATTTGGGTAGGTTGCCGGAATCAGTTGATTACACCATTATCAATGGTTTGAAAATCCTCCCTTTGAGTGCCAGAGACATTTATCCCGGAGAAGAATTGTCTGCCAGTTTGTTGGTAGGGAATTTTCAAGGAAGCACATTCCCGATAGAGGTTTCTGCTGTTGGAGCTTCCCCAGCCATAGCTGTTCTCAACCTATTGGAAAAAATTGAAAATACACGGCAGTTGGCTCTTATGACACCTGAGATGTTTTATGAAGATAGGGAATTGGTTGCCAATAAGCCTGAATTCGCTAAGGCTATGCTTCAAAATTACATTGAATTTGGTTTCCTTATGGCCAGCGATACCGTTGGGATTGATTTCTCTTGCGAAGATTGTGAACAAATCACCTCAGGTGAGATCTTGAAACCAGGGGGTAATTTAATAGGGACTTCATTTACTGATGTTTTGACTTTTGGGTCAGGCCAAGAGTATGATTGGCAAATCAACAAATATTCAGGTCAAGCTGGAAACAATCCTGGTTGGGATTTGATCAGAGTAAACAATACACTGAATATAACCGCGACCAAAAATGCTCCATTCACGGTCAAAGTAAGTAGTTTGGATTTTAATGGTAATGCTGGCTACCTGGCAGGTTGGTACCCTGCGGTGGATAAATGTTGGACTATAGTTGTAGCAGAAAAAGGAATTATTGGTTTTGATGCGGAAAAATTTGAAATTGATCTTAATGGTTTCTTAGCCTATAATTTTAGATATAACGGTACTTTCAGAATCCGACAATTGGATGAGTTTACCATTTCATTATGTTTCAAGGCTTATATTCCAGGTCCCGGTGAACAGGGTGTTCCGGGTGCACCGGGTGTT
>NZ_JBGSXS010000321.1:0-5567 GCF_041751335.1 Aquiflexum sp. | reverse complement strand
AGCGCGGTATTCCTTTCTGAATGTTTCAGTTCAGAATCCAAAACATCCTGATTGATCCTTACACATTCTTTTCCTGATAAATCATTGATGAATTGACTGACTTCGGCAATGGGATCCTCAAACTTTGTGGTCAGGGCATCGGTAATGACCAAGGCACCCGCATTGATAAAAGGGTTTCTGGGAATCCCTTTTTCAAATTCCAATTGGGCAATGGAATTGAAGGGATTGCCACTAGGTTCCACATTCACCCTTGACCATAGTTTGCTTTGAAAAATATGTGCCACCATGGTAAGGGTATGCACTTTGGATATACTCTGTATGGAAAAAGGCATTTCATAATCCCCCACACCAAAGACATTTCCTTCCAAGTCAACCAATGCTATCCCAAATCTTTCAGCAGCTACTTCTGCCAGTTCCGGGATATAATCCGCCACCTTTCCTCTTGGGTTTTTTGATTTTACTTCTTCGTAAACTTCTTCTATTAATTGCTGGTAGTCCATGTTTTCAAAGTGATGATTTTTCGCTCAATAATCAATTTCTAAGGTGAATAATTATTTTTTATCAAACCATCAATGACCGTTATTTTTTGAATAGAAGATGCAGCGGCAATCTGTATTCGACTTCGAGCATCCAACCATTTAAGTTGCCTTGTGATTCAAAGGAACCTGTAACTCCGGACACCTGATAAAACCGTCTACCAGGGAATCCAGGTAATTATTCATCGAGATATCCACAGATGGTTGAAAATAAATGGCATTTTTTTCCTTTTCCAAATTGTAGCGGACTCCGATGGCGTAATTGCCATAATGGTTATATTGGTTCCTAATGTTTACGAAGGAGGGAATTTCCAAGCTTATAGCTGACCGCATCCATTCTGTTTGGATACTCAATTGCCAATCTTGACTGATCCTGGGCAAAAAATTAAACCCTACATGCTGTCCCAATGAACTGGAAAACTGCAAGTCCGGATTGGTGGCTGACTCTCCTGCCTGAAAGTAATTCTTGTTGATTCCACCATAAAGCTCAATATCAAAACGATTTTGCGCATTGGAATTTTGTACAATTAAAAAAAAGAATAAAACTATTAATCCTATATAGAATGTTTTCATACTACTTTAAGTTTATTTTGATCAAAAGTAGTAGTACCGAATTTATTTTAAACTATGAGACTGGTTAATAAGTGTTAACTAATTTGTTAAAAAAGCTAATTTCTTTTGTTTATCGAGGATATTCAATGGCAACTTCCAGCCAAAATCAAACCTGAAACCATCCAAAGTGGCTTCCTGCTCGAATTTTATATTAGTGGTTTCCACCTGATAGTCAGCTTCGAATCTGCTGATAACAGGAGACCCAAAATTCCTCGAAATATTCAAACTCATGAAACTTGAGTTGAAAACCAGAAACTCCAAGTGCATACCTGCATTGAAAAACATATACTTCCGTACTTCAATGGGCAAAGGCCTGACCACTCCTGTCACGTCAATCCTGCTACCATCTTCAAAAATAACTCCGCCACCTGTGGTCCGATAGATGTAATTGTTCTGATGGGTGTTGTCCTTCAACAAAAAGTAAGAACTGAAGCTCGGCCCAAATCGTACAGTCTTGAATTCTGAAATCGGAATATCATATTTGAAAGTCAAAGGAATAAAAGGCGTATTGATTCCATAAATCACCCAATCTGTCCAAATAGGCTGATATGACCCGTAATCCAGTGAAATATTATTTCCCGCAGAAAATTGTCCATAACCGGTCTCCAAGGAATACCGGCCCATTTTATATCCTAAGACAGTACTGAACTGACCACTGCTGTTGAAGTAGATATCCTGCCTTGGCGTGATAGGTTCCTTGATCCTAAAGCCTCCATAAGCCATCAGGTAAAACCCGTCAGCATTGGCCAATTCATTTTTGATCATCTTATTTTGGTTGTAATACCGTTTGGGGATTTTCTTATTGTGCTTGCTCCAATTGGAAGTATTGATGCCATAGCCCAAAAAGGTTGATGCAAAAGAACCATTGCTTCTGACCTGATGAACAGCCATTTGTTCTTCTCTATTATAGATTGGGATATTGTAATGTTCCATTCGGTAAAGTCCTTGTTGGTACCTTAGACCGATGAGAAAATAATTGTCCCTACGGTTGAAAATTTTATAGCCTACCTCAGCATTGAGCCCAAGACCTAGCCTGCTTTTGAGCAGTCCTGTTTCAATCCCATCAATAGGCTCTCCATTGCTTATCAGGTTGAAAGGAGATGGTGGGAAAATTAAACTGAGGCCAGTCTGCCAATAGAAACCGCTATGATTGGGATTGAGGTGGGACTTCCGCAACATCAATCCAGTCTGAACAACATTTTCCCCTAAAAAGGTAAATGGGCTTAAATAATTATAAGTGCCAAAAGTTCTCCAATGATTCCTCTTGAACAAATCCAATTGAAGCCCTAACTCAAGGTCATTTCCTATTCCATAGTACCCCGCTAAGCTACCATGCCATGCCAATTTGGTATAAGATCGATAATCAGGTTCAAATGCAGAATTATCGAAATTCAAGTAAGACTTTGAAGGTCCTCCTGATAGCTCCAAACTGAATTTCCCTTGGGCTTTGGCTCCAATTACAATCGAAATCACACCAATGAGCATAAGAATATGCTTTAAGTAAAGTTGTGATTTCTGAGGTAAGTTCTGCTTCATAAGTTAAAATAGATTTTACAAAAGATTAATCAAAACTATTATCTGACCAAAGTACTGATGGGCAACTTTAAACCTACTTCAATATTAAACCCGTTTAAATTTCCCGATTTCATATAATCAACCCGCTCTCTGTTGACTATTTCTTGAACATTTACAACTCCGATTTCAGGGCTCCCGAAATTTTGTGAAAAGTTAAATGAAAGTATGCTGGAATTGAAGAAAGGTATATCCATGAAAGCACCTGCCTGATAAAACAGTTTACCTCCGGAGCTCTGAGTTGCGGGGACAGACAATAGAATTGGGACACGTTCATCATTCAATATAAAGGCACCTCTTTGGGTCACATTCATCCTTACGGTATTCAATGTCATGAAAGTAGCAGCCGAAACGCCTAATCTCAGACGGTTGTTTTCTCCTATATCCAAATGATACCTTGCCCGGAGTGGAATAGCCCTTGTCATTGGGTCATTTAGGCTGATCAAACCAAAATTTTCAGATTCTGTTTTTGTTTGACTCCTCCAACTGGAATAACCGGTCTCAAAACTCCATTGACCTGAAGTGTAACCAAATAGAATTTGAGAAGCAGGTTTAGACCTGTTCATTCCGGAAGCATTACTTTGAACAAAATCAGGCTGGGATCTCTGTAAGGTGGTAAACATTACATAAGTGCCATCCCCCCAAGCCGCCACACGCTTCTCTGTTTTACGCTCCTTTTTGGTGACTCTCCAATCTTCCCCTTTTCTTGTCCTAAAGTCTATGCCATAGCCCAAAACAAGACCAGTGTAGCTGCCCCTGCGTTGAACTTGAGGCCAAAGTTCCTCTACTCCAAACGTAAACCAAGATTGCATCAATCCAAAACCTTGATGATGTCTTAATCCGACTATAAAATAATTATTATTTGGAGCATTGAACTTCATCCCTACTTCAACAGATGCCGAAGGAACAACCTGGGTGGTCAAATTGACTCTGGGAAAACTTACTGAAGTATCTTGATTTTCAAATCCAAAACTACGTGATCTATTTATTCCCAAAGCGGGTTGAACATAAAGTGCATGCTCTCCCATTCCCCAGGTTTTTCTAAGACCCAAACTGAAATTACTGTAGGAAAAACCGGAATTATTTCGCTGCGGTCCTGATAAAAATGTAGAACCGGAATTTTCGGCATGTTGTGTAAATCGGAAAGGTGACGATGCATGCCAGGATTGCAGTACAAGTTGCAAGTCCCTATTGATATTATAGGACAAACCCAAACCCAAATTCAATCCTGTACGAGTAGCAAAATCCATGGAAGGTGAAGGATCATTAAATAAACTTTGATGGTGTTGTTGAGGAACAAGGTACATTTCAAGATTGATCCTGCTTTGGGCATTTGCTTGAAAAGAACACATCCACAAAAGCATACTCATTGAAAGCAGTAGTTTTTTCATTTTAGAAATATTTTGTGAACGAATCATTACATTAAAATTAAGACTTTTAAACTAATTCCTTTTATATGAAAAGAAAAAATCATTAGGTCCTTTTCCGAAGCAATTCATTAATCAATATAAATTTTCACTCATTAAAATCTATAACAATCTCATCGACATTTTTCCAACCACTAACGAAAACTCCTCTTCCAATACTTTTTAATCCTTAAATTCAGGATTTCCTCTCAGTAAGGACCCCATCTCAAATCTCATGTCTCACATCTCACGTCTCTAATATTTGGTAGCTGAAAACAAATTCAATGGCAATTTGTAGGCAATTTCTACCATATACCCATCAATCTTGAGGTCATCCGAGAAACTGCCCTTCTGCCCTTTATACTCCCATTCATAGTTGACTGTTCGTAAAGGACCTGCAGCAATTGCTCTGGAAAATTGAAGATTCAGGAAGGAGGACTTGAAAACCTGAAACTCCGCATACAATCCTGCTTTAAAAAATCCTGATATCCTTGGCCGGTCCCAATAATAATTATACTGCAAATACCTTTCTCTTTCATTGAAATAATCAAAATAGTGGGTTCCTCTTCCCTGCTGTTCCCAGCTTCTTGTTTGGAGAATTAGAAAGTTCAATGAACCCATAGCCCCGAACCTGAATTTCTTGGATGGACCTGTAGGTACATCATATTTTATGACAAGGGGAAGGAATATAGAATTATAATTCCCAAAAGTCCTGAAACTTTCTCCTATTGTCTCTAGAAAATAGGTCTCTCTATGATCCTCCCAGATAAAACCCAATCCCATTTCTAGTGAAGCATTGTTTAACCTGTAACCATAATTCACCCCAACTATGCCATTGTATCCTCCATAACCACCTGGGAAAACCTGATTATTTCTTGCATTTTCATGTTTTCTAAGCCCCCCCTGAAAAAGCACATAACCCCCATCTGCCACACTTGCTTTTTGCCTCATTTCTTTTCTTTCCAGTCTCGTCGAGAGCAGTTCTTTTTCATAGTAACGCTGCCCATAACCATCCATAACAAAACCTATCATCATTATAGAAAAACCAATTTTTAATTTCATAAACAGGGATTATTAAAATAAAACATGCTATAATAACTAATAATTGGTTAGATTATTTTATTGGATCAAAAATTAAAAAATAATACTTCGCAAAGACATGCTTTACTTTTTTTCTCTCTTCTTAAGTTTCTCAAACTTCTCTTTGTTCTTGCCTCTTATATCTTGATTCTAATCTCTCGCTTCTCGCCTCTCGGTTCTCAAATCTCACGTCTCACGTCTCAAATCTCATATCTAAAAATATACCCAACTTTCTTATGTATATAATTTTTTTATATATTTGCCTTACTGATGCATCGTAGAAAACATGTCAAACAATAATCTGATCAAAGGAAGCTTACAAACCATAATCCTCAAACTCTTGGAGGAGAATGATAAAATG
>NZ_JBGSXS010000320.1:0-8836 GCF_041751335.1 Aquiflexum sp. | reverse complement strand
TCCCCAAACAGGTTCCCAAGTGACTCCGGTATCCGATGATTTGGCAATTACCTGACTGCCAGTTGCATATATTAGGTTTGGAATGGTTGGATGTACCTCAAAATCATGAATAGCCTCGGGAAATTCTCCGCCCCCGAAATTGTTTTCTACTTTTGCCCAGGACTCTCCTCCATTTAATGTCCGGTACAGGGCAGGTTCTTTTTCAGAAAAAAATACAATATCCCTAAAAGAGACTAAAATATCATTTTCCGAAAAAATTACGGCATCTTCTATATTTTCTCCTTCAAAACCCAACAAGCGGAAATTCCCCTGCTCATTGATGTTTTTGACATAGATACCTTTGGTGGTCATGGCGTACAATCGGTTGTCTTTGAGCGCCAATTGATTGACAGTGGTATTTACCAATCCCAATGGATTAAGGGTAAATAATTGGGGTTCCTGGTTGGGTCCTTCATCAGTGCAAGCCATTGAAAGAAGTAAGAGCATAATCATGTAAAATGAAGATCTGAATTTCATAGTGGGTTTGTTTTTTTAAATTAATAATTGGTCAGTTTTCTTCAGGACGTTACTGACTTTAAAAATGCGACAAAAATGAAATAAATTTTATGGTTATATGCGATACTGCCAGTTATGGTTTTTTTCTATCTTTTGTTGGAAGACAGAAGACCGAAGTAACTCACTTTATTCCCTCAGTCCATGAGTTAAGATTGAAGCTACCTGTTAATAAGAACTTTTCAATAGCCTTTTGTAAACAATCTGGGTTTGGATTAAGTGGTCGTTGAAAAGGTTGTATCCAATATTGCCATCTAGGTCATCTGAAAAAGTGAACATGCCTTTGATTTCTAATGAAAGATCTGAGAATTGATCCAAACTGTAGCTAAATCCGACAAGAACTGGAATATAGGCAGTAGTGGCTTGGGCAGAGAATTGTGGTGCCGCAGGGTCAAAAGAAAAGGCCTGTTTTCTGTTGACATGGACAACACCGATTCCTGAACCTATATAGGTGTTGAACCTACCTCTGTTCATATGGTTATCATATGGGATCACATAGAAAATAGGCATCAAATCGGCAAAATATGCCTGACCTTTAAATCTAAACGCACCCCCTGCTTCTTCCCAGCTTTTCATGGCATAATCTCTGATCCTACCCCCGCTTTGGACAAATTGTAACCCTCCTGTGACCTGTAAGGCAATCCTTTTATGTAGTTTCTTATTGAAACCTAGTGATATTGCTGGATTCCAATTGAAATTGCTCTCGGTAAATATGCCGCCATTATCCGCATACATAAAGGAAGGCCCGATTCCGACAATAATCGAATTAGACCTTAAATTTCCATCACGATAAAAGCTTTGGGCTTGAGAAAATGTTGAAAAAAACATACAGCCAATAAGAATGGCAAACAGCGGAGTTGAACCTGAAATATTCATTTTAGCGGAAAATTGTAGTACATCAAACCAAAAATGCAACACCTGACAATCCTTGGTTTGAAATAGAGATAGATGCTTAAAATTAGAAAAATTTTCCAAATTTCATTGGTTTTCCTCATTATCCTCCAATGCCTTGGAAATCTCACTCTCTGTGGTTCTTAACTTATTTTTACAAAATTTGACAAGCTTGGTAGCTTCTTGGACAAGTTCCGAAAGTTCATCCATTCCCTTTTCTCCGCTTTCCAGAAGATTTACGATTTCTTCAATTCTTGCAACAGCTTTATCATAACTGATAATTTTATTTTCCATATTCTTCAATTTCATTGATGGTACTTTTGATAATTTTATCTTTAAGATAAGTGCTTATTTCCTGACCTTGTCCTGGGTTAAGTTTGTGGATGGGAATACCATTGAATTCAGTCCGGGTATATCCTTTTTGGAAAAATGTTTTGGGATCAGATTTTTGTATGTCTTTTTCCAATTGATCAATTTTTCTGAATTGACTTTCAATTAAAGATTTCCAAGTCTTTAGCAGGCTGAGATTCAAGTTGTCAACTTTTATTTGTTCCAATTTTAGTATTCCTGCTGATGAAATTCTGATCTGACGTAATTTCTCGATTAACTTTTCAGATTCCCTGATTAACGTGTTTTTAGTCTGGCTTTTCAGTCGATTTTCTAAATCCAATATTCTTCTGTCTTCCCAATTCAATTGTTGAGAACAGTTACGGTTCAGAATTTTCAACAGATCATGCAATCTTTCCTCAAATTCTCTAAATCCGGAGAGAATAAATTCAGCAACAGCAGTTGGGGTTTTCATTTTGGTATGGGCAACCATATCTGCAATGGTCTCGTCCCGTTCATGACCGATACCCGTAATCACTGGAATATGACTTTTGGCGATCTCAAGGGCCAAAGCATAATCATCAAAGCAATCCAAATCCAATTGGGCACCTCCACCGCGGATAATAACGATGGCATCAAAACGCGCTATCGTATGGTCTACGAAGATATTATTGAAAGCATTGAGCATCGTGGCTACAGCCTCAGAACCCTGTAAGGTGGCTTGATATAATTTGCTGACTACTTTATATCCATAGCGGTTGTTCTGTAGCTGATTTATAAAATCACCGTATCCGGCAGCAGTGACAGAACTTATTACGGCGATGTTTTGTGGAACCACTGGAAGCAAAAGTCTTTTATTAAGATCCATCATCCCTTCACGTCCTAACCTTTCTATTACCTCCTGCCTAATTTTCGCCCTTTCTCCCAATGTGAAATTAGGGTCAATGTCTTTGATGTTCAGACTGATACTGTAGATTTCATGAAATGTCACCGTCACTTGTGCGAGGACTTTCATTCCGGATTTAAGACTTTGACCTGTTGCAGCTTGAAACCTACCTGAAATGCCACGATAGGAGTAAGACCAGATATTGGCCCTCATTTTTGCCAAAATGGTATTTCCCTGCTTTTCGACCAAATCCAAATAGGCATGTCCCTGACCTGCCTGTTTGAGTTCCCCAATCTCAGCCACCACCCAATATGTTGGTTCCAATTGGGTATCCAATGTCATTTTGACCAATTGGTTAAGTTCTAATAGTGAGATGGCTGATTGCATGATGGAAGACTGGAGACGGGAGACGGAAGACCGAGGATTGGTACTTTTATCAATTACCCTAGACTGGTTTTTATTAACCTGTTTTTGGAAGGATTCTCATTATAATTTTAATTGTTTGATTCTTTCTCTTAGACTTTGGGATGCAGGTAGGAGGGGCAATCTTACCGTATCCCCACAGATTCCCAATTCTTTCATCAGAAATTTCAAGCCAACCGGATTGCTTTCCTCATACATCAAAGGATTGATGTCCAATAATTTGAAAGCAGCTTCTTTTGATTCCTTTAGGTTTCCATGGCAAATGGTTTTGAAAATTTCAGGATAGGCATTGGCCAAAACTGAAATAACACCCTTTCCACCAATGACCCGCATCGATGGAGTCAAAATATCATCTCCCGAAATCAGCAGGAAATCATCCGGCATCCTCGCTGCTATTCTCATGCATTGGGAAAGGTCTCCACTAGCTTCTTTCATGCCGATGATATTGGCATGATGGGACAGCTGAATGGTGCTTTGGAATGATACATTGGACATGGTCCTTCCCGGTACATTGTACAGAATGACTGGAACAGGACAATTGTCTGCTATGGCCCTGTAATGAGCAATGATTCCAGCTTGAGTAGGTTTGTTATAAAAGGGGCTGACGGAAAGAACAGCGTCAATTTGGGAAAAATCCGTGTCTTTTATATCATCCAAGATGGCATGTGTATTGTTTCCACCCAATCCGTAAACAATTGGCAATCTACCTGCATTGTATTTGATACAGGCGTCAAGTACTTCTTTTTTTTCATTTTTCGTTAATGTGGCACTTTCTGCGGTAGTTCCTGCTACTACCAAATAATCCACCCCACCGATTATGACGTGTTCAATTAACTTCTCCAATCCAGGAAAATCAATACTTTTATTTTCTTTGAAAGGAGTAATCAATGCAACCCCTGTTCCTTGTAGTTTCAACATGCTTGTTTTAGTTTTTCAAAATAAGCCAACAATTTGAATAAATTTTCACTCAAATCATCGCCTTCTTTTTTGATCATGAAGTCAAGATAGGTTTTGTTTTCATCTGAAAGGAAGCCCATCTTGAACCTGCTTTGGTTATTGAGGAGCAAATAACGCAAATATGGGTTAAGGGATAAAGAAGGCACTAAAATAAAATCCAATTTTTCATCCAAAAATCCATTGCAGTATGTGCCCGGTAATCCAGTCGAGGAAAAATGTTTATGTGAAATGGATTCGGTTTCCTGAGTTCGATCATTGTAATAAAACCCAATAATCCTTACCTGATATCCCCAGAGGCTCCTTATGAAATCTTTTGTTTCTTTAAATTCATCTTCATTTTCTGCAAGGATCCCTATGCATTTTGGATTTGCAGGAACTTTGACATCATAATTACCTTTTCTCTTCAAGGAATTTTTGAGTTGAAACTTTACGAATAAATTTTTGATAAATTTCATGTTTCGATGGTTTTACCGACCATACCTAGAAACTCTTCCTCTGAGATCATCTTAATGCCCAACTTCTGGGCTTTCTCTTTTTTGCTTGGTCCCATATCTTCTCCTTCAATTATAAAATCCAATCCCTTTGACACAGTCTTTAGATATTGTCCTCCATTGGCTTCAATAAAATTAATTATTTCATCACGTTTGAAATGATTCAGTTTTCCTGATGCCAATATTTTCATTCCTTCCAGGCTATTTCCAAGTAATTCTTTTTCTACTTCTGTTATTTCAAAGTTCAGGCCCTTTTCCTTCAACCTTTGTATCATTACAAGATTTGCCTGATCCGAAAAATAATCATGAATACTAGTGACTAAGGTTTCTCCTATACCATTAACATTCAATAATTCTTCAGAAGTTGCCATGGAAAGTCCATCAATTGATTTGAAATGCATGGCCAATATTTGGGCTGTGTTTTCGCCGATATTTTTGATTCCTAAGGCAAAAAGCACTTTTTCGAAAGGCTGGACTTTGGAAGTTTTGATTCCTTCTATCATATTTGAGATGACACCTTCCTGAAATGTGTTTGCTTTTAATTTTTTGACCTTTTCTACCTGTTCATCAGTCAAGTTGAGGGCCATTTTTAACAAAATGGCATGGACTGTACCTTCGTGCTGAACAGCAGCTTTTAGTTCCTCTAGGTTTGCCCGATTGCCCACCAAAAGGAACAATATAACTGAAACAGGCATGTAATCTTCCAGTTTTGGAATGCCTGAGGATTTTAGTACTTCCTGTAGTTTTACAATCGTTGCGATATTCTGCGCAACTTTCTTATTTGAATTCCTGATAAAAGATTTGAAGTTCTCCAGAACTTCTTCCAATGGGATTTCAATATTTCCTTCACAAAATTTCTGAATGGCAGTGAGGGAAATTCCTTCAGTCAAAGCAAAGAATGATTTGGTCAGTGAAATGTAAAGCATATCATCATCGGTTTTTTGATATTGATCTTGATTCATTTCCAATCCCAACAATTGGTCTTGGATTTCCTCAAGGTCATAAATGTCAGCCGGGTTAGCGATATACCCCTGATCTATCAGAGTTCTTATTCTTTCTGTTCCCATTGAATCGATATCCATTGCTCTTTTATGTACAAAATGCTCAATCCTACCTAATATCTGCGGAGGACAATTGGCTGCATTAGGACAAAAATGTTTTGCTTCTCCTTCTTTCCTTTCCAAGGGAGTGCTGCATTCCGGACAATGATCAATGTATTGAATTGGCTTGGCTCCTTCTTTTCTTTTGGTAGTGGAAACAGCCGTGATCTTTGGGATAATTTCCCCCCCTTTTTCCACAAAGACAGTATCTCCTTCATGTAGGCCCAATCTCTCGATTTCATTGGCGTTGTGAAGGGAGGCCCTTTTGACAGTGGTACCCGCTAAATGAACGGGGGAAAGATTTGCTACAGGAGTAATGGCACCGGTTCGGCCTACTTGGTAGGTGATGGACAAAAGCTGGCTTTCAACACTTTCTGCTTGGTATTTGTATGCTATGGCCCATTTTGGGATTTTGGCTGTAAAACCAAGTTCCTCTCTTTGGTCATAATTATTGATCTTCAATACTACGCCATCAGTTTCCAATGGCAAATCAAACCTCTTTTCTTTCCAGTCTTCAATATATGCCAGAACATCCCTGATATTTTGACATTTGGCATAGGTTGGTGAAACATTGAAACCCCATTTTTCCAGCAAATGTATGGCATCCTCATGGCTGTTTACTGTCAGGTCATTTCCTATCAATTGGTAGAAATAGCAATTGAGTCTTCTTTTGGCCACAATGCTACTGTCCTGCATTTTTACGGTTCCTGATGCTGCATTTCTGGGGTTGGCGAGTAGGGGGTCTCCATTTTCTTCCCTTTCCAAATTGATTTTTTGGAATTCTCTCAGGGGAAGAAATATTTCACCCCTAACTTCAAATTTTTCAGGGATATCAGTCTCTTGGATCCGCAGCGGGATATTTCTGATCGTTTTTATATTTTCGGTGACCACATCACCTCTAGTGCCGTCTCCACGGGTCACAGCCCTTATGAGTTTTCCACTTTCATATACCAATGAAATGGCAACACCGTCGAATTTCAGTTCGCAGAAATATTCATAATTTCTATGTTCAAGTCCTTTGGCCACCCTTTCATCAAAAGCCAATAGTTCTTCATCAGAATAGGTATTTCCTAATGAAAGCATTCTGGATTGATGCTCGGCAGTCTCAAATTCTTTGGTGATGGTGCCACCTACTCTTTGGCTAGGACTGTCAGGCACCAAGAATTCGGGGAACTGTTTTTCCAATTGGATAAGTTCTTCCAATAATTTATCAAACTCAAAATCTGATATTTCAGTACGGTCTTCCTGATAGTAAAGAAAGTTGTGGTAATTGATCAGTTTACTGAGATCAGCAATTCGTGCCTGAGCCTCTATTGGTGTTATCATATGTCGTTTTGGGAGATACAAATAATTGGTGATCAAAATTAACTTTTGTAGGTAGAAACGCAAAGCAATACTTCAAGTAGCTATGGTTTTTATCTAATTGGGTTTAAATGTTAGGGAATGCCTATATTTGTAAGCATATTCTACAAGATGAGCAAGAAGTCTGAAATAGAAGCCAAAATACTCCAAGTGGCCTACAATTTTTTTATAGAAAAAGGTTATAGGAATACCACTATGGATGAAATCGCTCAGAAATTGGGCATAAGCAAAAAAACCTTATACAAGTATTTTCCGGGAAAATTAGAACTTTTGGGAGCTGCATTTGATATGCTTACCAATAAGCTTTCCATTAAAGTCAATGCAATTCTCGACAATGATATGATTCCATATACGGTCAAATTGAAATCAATTCTGACCGATGTAGCCAAGGATATCGCACCTATCAATCCTAAAATATTGGAAGAGCTCAGGGAATTTGCTCCTGAAATCTGGAAAGAGCTCTTGGATTACATCAGAGAATCCGGTTACCTCAGATTTCAGAAATTGATGCAGGAAGGAATCAAAAAAGGCTATGTCCTTCCACATACCAATGTAGCTTTTGTGGTCTTTGTATATACTTCCGCCATACAGAATTTGATAGACAATAAGTTTTTAAGCCAGTTTCCAGATGAAATGAGGGCAAGTTTTGATTTAAGTCCGGCACAGATTTATGATCAGGCAATTCAGATTATATATTCAGGAATACTTACGGAAGAAGCCCAAAAAGAACTCCGTCAAATTTGATATTCAATTCAAATCACCCTTACAATCTAATTTCTATATTTGCGTCCTATGGAAAACAGCAAGTTCAACAGATATACTATTACCGCCGCTCTACCTTATGCCAATGGTCCTTTACATATTGGACATTTGGCAGGATGTTATATCCCATCTGACATTTATGTCCGTTACCTGAGATCACTTGGGAAGGAGGTTGCCTATGTTTGTGGTTCTGATGAACACGGAGTTGCCATTACTATTAAAGCAAAAAAAGAGGGAATTACTCCTCAGGAGGTAGTAAACAGGTACCATGAGCAGATGAAAAAAAGTTTTCTGGAGTTCGGAATCAGTTTTGACCATTATTCCAGGACCTCTGCCAAAATCCATCACGAAACAGCCTCAGGATTTTTTAGAAATCTTTATGATAAGGGAGAGTTTTTGGAACAATCCACAGCACAGTATTATGACGAGGAGGCCGGACAGTTTTTGGCTGACAGATATATAGAAGGTACTTGTCCCAAGTGTGGGAATGAAAATGCATACGGTGACCAATGTGAGAAATGCGGTTCATCTTTAAGCCCTACAGACCTTGTCAATCCCAAATCAAAGCTCAGTGGAAATACACCTGTGCTTAAGGAGACCAAACATTGGTTTTTGGATCTTGCCCGATATACCGAATTTCTGAAAAATTGGATATTGGTAGAGCACCAAAACGACTGGAAAAACAATGTACTTGGTCAGTGCCGATCTTGGTTGGAAGCAGGGGATGGGTTACAGGCTAGGTCCATGACAAGGGACATGGATTGGGGTATTCCTGTACCCGTGGAAGGCGCTGAAGGGAAAGTCCTCTATGTTTGGTTTGACGCACCTATAGGCTATATCTCATCTACCAAGGAGTGGGCAGCAGAAAAAGGAATTGATTGGGAACCATACTGGAAATCCAAAGATACTAAACTGGTGCATTTCATTGGAAAAGATAATATCGTATTTCACTGTATTATTTTCCCTGCCATACTGAAAACCCATGGAGAGTATATTTTACCGGATAATGTGCCGGCCAATGAGTTTTTGAACCTTGAAGGAGACAAGATTTCCACTTCCAGAAATTGGGCAGTTTGGTTGCATGA
>NZ_JBGSXS010000319.1:0-4908 GCF_041751335.1 Aquiflexum sp. | reverse complement strand
TACAAAGAGGGATCCATAAGTTCCGCTGCAATCTGTTTGGCAAGGACAATTATATTTTCGGCCCAAAAACCAATATACAATGAAATCATTGAAAGAAAGATAATGGGCAGGACATAAGCCCACTGTTCTTTTTTTCCCAGTTCCTTAAAATAAATTCCATTTGCCTTCACAGGTAGATTCACGCCGGGTTTCCAGAACACCTCTGCCCATACTTTGCCTATCACCCAAAGGGTAAGAAATGATCCCAGGATCACAAATCCAACCAAAGCATACTCACTGGTTTCCAAACCTCCTTGGACAAAAAAGATTTTTGCCCAGAATCCGGAAAGAGGGGGGATGCCAACCAAGGAAAATAGCGGGATTGCCATAAGCAGTGACATTAGGGGATAGGAAGTATACATTCCTCCCAAGGCCTTGATATTTTGTGTGCCGTTGATTTTGAGAATTAGCCCCGAAACCAAAAATAAATTGGTTTTGACGATGATATCATGGACCAGGTAAAAAATGGTTCCTACTATGGCTACCTCTGTCATCATTCCCAAACCTGCCATCATAAAGCCTATATGGCATATAATAAGATAGCCGAAAATTTTACCTATATGTTCATGGTATATTGCACCAAGTCCCCCTGAAAGAATGGTCAGGGCAGCCATGACTGATAGGATAACCCCCAAGAATTCATCTCCCACGAATATCAAGGTGAAAGTTCTTACCATAGCATAGACTCCCACCTTGGTAAGCAATCCTCCAAAAATGGCCGCAACAGCGGGTGGAGGGGTGTGGTAAGAGGCTGGAAGCCAGAAATACAAAGGAAATACAGCAGATTTAATCCCAAATGCTACTAAAAACAGACTTGCTGTTACATTGACTAACCCCCTATTTTCAATGTTTTGCACAATTAAAGCCAGATCTGCCATATTGAGAGAACCTGTCAACCCATATAAGAAAGCAATCCCGATTAGGAAAAACACTGAAGCCAAAAGATTTAATGCAACATATTTAATTGCACCTTCAAGTTGGGCTTTTTTACCTCCTATGGTGATCAAAACAAATGAGGAAATAATGATGACTTCAAACCATACATAAAGATTGAATATGTCGCCTGTCAAAAAAGCACCCTGAAGCCCCATCAATAAGAAGTGAAGCATTGGATAATATCCAAACTTTAACCTTTCCTCACTGATGCTTCCAAAAGAAAAAACCGAAACCGCAAATCCTGCAATAGTAGTCAGTAAGACCAAGGTCACCGCAAATGCATCTGCTACAAAGGTGATTCCAAAGGGAGCGGACCAATTTCCTGCTTGGGTTACCTGAATCCCCTGATGATGAACCAATATGAATAGCCAAATTGCTATTCCCAGACCAAAAAGAGTGAGCAGCAAACTCATTACTTTTTGGACT
This sequence comes from Aquiflexum sp., assembly GCF_041751335.1. Taxonomy (GTDB): domain Bacteria; phylum Bacteroidota; class Bacteroidia; order Cytophagales; family Cyclobacteriaceae; genus Aquiflexum. The sequence continues at coordinate 3,507 of NZ_JBGSXS010000319.1, read as the reverse complement.
TTGGTATAACTCCAACAGAACAACAACAGCACTGCCGATGCCAATTGAAAAATAATAGGTGAAATAATCCAGATATTATTCATATTTCTTCATCAGTTGAATTGAGCTCATCCAAATCATCTGTTCCGAGCACCTTATAGACTCTTTTGATAAGGATAATGGCAAAGGACTGTAAGCCAAAACCAATGACAATTGCAGTAAGGATCAACGCTTGCGGTAGGGGATCGGCATATATCTCAGAAAATACTTTTGCGGATTCCTCGATTACCGGGGGATGTCCTTTGACCAGTTTGCCCAATAGGAATATCAATAAATTGACCCCGTTACCCAATAGGATCAAACCTATGATCATTTTGAACATACTTCGTCGGAGCAACATGTAAATGCCCGCAGAATGCAATAGTCCAATAATAAAAATCAGCAGTAATTCCATATCAGATAGTTTCAGAAATTGAAAACATGATGGTTAATGTGGATCCTATTACGATCAAATAAACCCCTATATCAAAAAACAGGGCCGATCCTACAATACCTACCATTATAAGTGGTTCATCAAACCAAAGCCCCGTCATTACCGGAAGACCAATTACAAAAGGACTGATAGCAGCAAGAATAGCTATTGCAAGACCAATAGGCATCAGATAACGGGGATTCAACTTGATTATATTTCGGGTTTCTTTCAGGCCAAAGGCAAATGAATACAACATAAAGGCCAATGCCGCCATCAATCCACCAACAAAACCTCCACCAGGCAAATAATGGCCCCGAAGGAGAATGAATATTGAAAACATCAATAAGAGTGGTAATAAATAATTTGATGCTGTTTTAAATATTAATGATTTCATATGTATATAATTGTCTTTTAGCGGTCATGACCTGTCCCGTACAGAAGGTCGGGATGGAACCTCGCAAATTTTAATCGTGCCTCTGTGTGTCGCTTGCGCCATGCTCGGTTTCATCTCAGTCTTTTTTTGAAGGGTTAAGGTCAAGTTTCAACAAACTCAAAACTCCCAAGGCAGCAATGACGAGCACTACTGTCTCTACCATTGTGTCAATACCACGGAAGTCAACCAGGATTACATTGACTACATTTTTGCCTTTGGCCAGCAAATAGGAACTTTCTGCATAAAAATCCGAAACCTCCGATGAAGAAGGTGCTTCAAATACTTCCAATGCCAACACCGAAATCAGTGTACCAAACATAAGGGAAAAAAATGCGTCCCTGATCCTGATTTTCCAGGAGGAGAAGGTTGTGTTTTTGGGAAGCCGGAAGAGCACCAACATGAAAAGCAAAACCGTCAATGTATCAATCGAAAACTGGGTCATGGCCAGATCAGGAGCTGAATAATATAAGAAGAAAAGACAGATGGCAAGACCTATAATTCCCAAAGCCACAATCACTCCTGTTCGAGTAGGTGAAAACAAGGCAAAAAAGATAGAGGTGACCATCAGGATGACCACGATTAATTCCGAAGGGGTAATCTGTGAAAGCTGAGTCCAATCTAAGTGGATATCTACCCCGGAAAATAGCCTGTACCCAGCCAAAATGGTTACAAATATCAAAATGGAGATTACATAGTTTCTCAAATACCCATTTTGGAAAAAATTAGTCCAAAATTTAGCAAATGAACTAAATAAATTTCCAAAACCATTTGCGAGCTGAATTGGGGCTATAGGTTCAAATTTTTTGGTTTTCTCAAATAGTCGATCAGAAGGCTTTAAGAAGAAATACACGCCAAAACCCAATGCCAGCGTCAGGGCACTCAGACCCAGAGGCCAGTTAAGCCCATGCCACAAAGCAAGGTGGATTTCGGGGGCATTTGGCATGATGCTGCTATATACAGACTGTATGAATGATTCGATGATTGTTGGTACCGTACCAAAAAGTACACATAGTATAGCCATCAATAAGGGGGGAACCCAAAGTAATGGACTTGGCAAGTGGACTTTTTCATATTCAGCAGGCAACTGCCCGGTAAATGGCCTGACACCTACCCAAAAACCCGCAACAAAAAGTAATACTTTGGTCAAAACAATTAAAACTGTCAATAAAATAGCCCATTTTCCAAAATGAAAAGTAGCCTCATACATCACTTCTTTACTAATAAAACCCAGTAACAAAGGGATTCCGGCACTAGATAATGCGGCTAAAAAGCCCGCAATAGCAACTGGTTTCATGACTTTATGCAACCCGCCCAATCGGGTTACATCTCTGGTGCCTGTTTCATGGTCAATGATTCCGGTAACCAAGAACAAAGTAGCTTTGTACAAGGCATGAGTTACTATAAACAAAGATGCTCCCAACAAGGCATCTTCTGTGCCCAATCCGATCAGAAACACTAAAATACCCAAAGCGGAAATAGTGGAATATGCCAATATACTTTTAAGATCAATTCTGAAAAGGGAATGAATAGCAGCATAAATCATCGTTATCGCTCCAATGGTAATCAAAGTACCATTCCACCAATAACTATCCCCTAATAATGGAGTAAATCTTGCCAACAGGTAAATCCCTGCCTTGACCATTGTTGCAGAATGCAGATAGGTACTGACTGGGGTAGGGGCTTTCATCGCACCCGGTAGCCAGAAGTGGAAAGGGAACTGTGCTGACTTGGTAAATGCGCCAACAAATATTAATCCTATAATCCAAAGATAACTGCTGCTTGATTTGATGATTTCAGAGGAACCCAGGAGTTCTGTAAAAGAATAACTATTGCCCACAGAAGCCAGAACTATGATGCCGGCTAGCATGACTAGGCCACCAAATCCAGTTATACCCAATGCTGTAAGGGCACTTTTTCGGGAGGTAGAATCTTCATTATTGAACCCTATCAGAAAGAAGGAACTGATACTTGTTAACTCCCAAAAGATAAACATAGTCATCAGATTGTCCGAAAGTACAACCCCCAACATGGATGCCATGAACATGGCTAGATAACCATAGAATCTGTCGAGATAATGATGGTCTTTCAGATAGTTGGCAGTATATAAAAAGACCAAAGAACCAATCCCGGTAATCATCAAGGCAAACAACATGGAAAGCCCATCCAATCTAAAATCAAGGTTGATATCAATACTTGGAACCCAAGAATAACTGAACATCAAATAAGACCCTAATTTGATCTGTTTTAGAAAACTGAAAAAAAATATGAACAAAGCAATAGGCAAAGCGGAATAAACTAAAGGGATAGCTTTTTTGAAATATTTGCTAAAAAAGGGCACTAGAGCGGCTAATATAAAACCGGAAAGTACAGCCAATATCATAGAAAAGAATTAAAGGTTTGAAATTTTCCGAAACTTAAGAATATAGAATTTAAATATATAAATTCTTTTTATGTGTATCCGCATGGTTGCACGTAACAAAATTTGACAACAAGTGTCATTAAGTTGCAGGTGCATTTTGCAGGTTGTTTCTTGTATAAAAATAAGAAACATTATGACCATATTACAATTCATGCAGTATTTTCCCGATGAGTCCAGTTGTGAGACCTATATCAAAGAGAGCAG
>NZ_JBGSXS010000318.1:0-8979 GCF_041751335.1 Aquiflexum sp. | reverse complement strand
TACAAAATCAAAATGATATAATGACCAGCTTATGTTGAAGATTGGTAAGAAAATAGGAACGTGCAGAAAAAACCTTACGTGAAATATTGAAAAAATGTTGAAGAAAATTTTGTTTCCAATTATTGCGATATTCTTGGCTTACAGGTCTTATGAACTATTAAAGACACTTTGGTTTGTGGAACCTTCTGAACTCGTCCTCCCAATCAGAATTTTACTTGCTTTTTTATTGAACTTATTTATTACTGGATTTTTTGCGTTTTTAGGATTCGCATACAAGACAAATAGAATATTGGGCGAAAATTATTATCGTATAAAGAATCCGAATTTTATCTCCCGATTGTCTAAACTCTTGAAAATTGAATACTTCAAAAAATTTCTTCTACTTGTATTTTGGGGCAAGGAGAAAAATAGGCAGAGATATTTTGACGGCACAAAATTGGGTTTAGAAAATTTTGAATACCAAACTAGGCAATCTGAATTTGGACACCTGGCAGCATTGATTGTAATTCAAATGGTGGTATTTATTATGTTGCTTAAACAACATTACGCAATAGCTTTTTTCACCACAATATTAAACCTTATTTCAAATTTTTACCCAGTTATACTTCAAAGGAATCATAGAATGCAGATTTCAAGAATTAGGAACATTTTAAATAGAAAGCCGAGCGTATAGACGAGAATCATTAATTTAACTTTAAGTCTAATTCAATTCCATCAGAAAAATAAACTGACCCATTTATAAATTACTGATTCGGATAGGGTGGATAGGTCCGGTTTATTTTTTGATAGAATCATCAGGTTGGAGATTTCATTTGATGAAGGATTGAAACAGCGGTATTTTAGCAAACTACTTGTTAACAAATATTATATTTGATTAAGTCAGCATTGCAAGCCCATGGAAGAATTAAAACACATATTGGAAAATGACCCAAGTGTCAAAATAACAAGCTTTAAAAAAGGCGATATTTTACTACAGTCCGGCGTTTCAAGTGCACATAGGTTCTTTGTTAAAAAAGGAATATTGCGGAGTTTTATTATTGATAGTAAAGGAAAGGAGCACATTTTTAGTTTTGCATCCGAAGGCTGGATTATTGGTGACGTAGAATCTTTGGAGTTTGACAGACCCGGGGAGTTGTTTATAGATTGCATAGAAGATGCCGAAGTCATCATTTTTGATAAGGAGATTTTCTCATTCGACAACCTGTCAAAAGAAGATTTCATCAATTATACCCACCTGCTATACAGAAGAATGGGCATATTACAAAGAAGGGTCATGATGCTATTGAGTGCTCCTGCTGTAGATAGATATGCCTATTTTCTTAAAACCTATCCCGAACTGCCCAACAGGATTCCTCAGCGTATGATAGCAGCATTTTTGGGCATTACACCTCAAGCCCTCAGTACCATCAGGTCGAAAATAGCTTCTTCTGAATAGACGGTTTTATTCATCTACATGAATGCGGGGGGAAAAATTAGTGCTTTAATTTGACATTATAACTTTAACCATTATGAACAAAGAATATTCAAACGGCGAAATTACCATCAAATGGCAACCCAAGCTTTGCCAACATGCAGGTATTTGTGTGAAATTATTACCTGATGTTTACAAACCAAAAGAATCTCCCTGGATCAGCATCGGGAATGCTTCCACGGAAGATCTGAAAAATCAGGTCAATAAGTGCCCATCCGGTGCTTTGAGCTTTACTGTAAACAATGATACCTAACAAACCAAATCACTGCCAAAACTGATCAATATGGAAACAAAACATATCCCTTTAGCTTGGCCAATCTTGGAATTCGGCAAACTGAAAGATACCTTGGAAACCCTGCATCAGTGGATTCAGATAGTGGGTAAAATTCGGTTGCAGGCCATGCCTTGGCAAAACCACTCTTGGCATGCCACTTTGTACCTTAGCGCTCATGGATACACCACACAAGGCATTCCCTATGAAGGACGTGTTTTTCAAATCGAATTTGACTTTGAAAAGCATAAGGTTTTTATTGAATGTACAAATGAGAAAACTTTGAGCATTGACCTTCGACCCATGACGGTGGCCCAATTCTATACTGAGCTATTTGAAAAGCTTTTTAAGTTAGGCATTGATGTAAAAATCCATGGAAGCCCGAATGAGATGGATCCTGCCATTCCTTTCAATGAAAATACACTGAACAAGACCTATGATCCGGAGGTCGCTTGCACGTTGTGGCATGCCATGTTGAAAGCCAATCAGGTTTTCAGCGATTTCAGAGGTGGTTTTCTTGGCAAAAGCAGTCCTGTGCATCTGTTTTGGGGGGCTTTTGATTTGGCCGTCACCAGGTTTTCCGGACGTCCTGCACCATTGCATCAGGGTGGGCTGCCCAATATGCCTTTAGAGGTAATGCAGGAAGCCTATTCCCAGGAGGTTTTTAGTGCTGGATTTTGGCCGGGATCCCAAGATTTTCCACCAGCATTTTACACCTATGCTTACCCTGCCGATCCTGCATTTGGTCAACAAAAGGTATTGCCCGATGAAGCCTTTTACAGCCCTGAAATGGGTGAGTTTTTTTTGAAGTATGAAGATGTACGACAGTCAGAAGATCCCGAAGGAATGCTCCTTTCGTTTTTGCAGAGCAGTTATGAAGCAGCAGCAGTCACATCAAATTGGGATAGAGACAAATTAGAACGAAACCATGGATAAACCGAAAATAGCAGATAGAAAACCAATTAAGACTGAACTTAAGGCAGGCGAAGAAAATTATTGGTGCGCCTGTGGCTTAAGTAAGAACCAACCATTTTGTGATGGTTCCCACCGGACTACGGACTTTACACCAGTCAAGTTTGTTGCAAAGCAGACAGGTGATGCTTATTTGTGTATGTGCAAGCATACCAAAAACCAACCATACTGCGATGGGACTCATGCCAAATTGGAGCAAAGCAAAGATAGCGAAGCATCAGCCCCGGTAAGTACCGGATCCACTAAAGAAGAGCCCACTTTGGCATACATCAAAGCCCTGGCAAGGGATGGTTTGTCAAAAACAGGGCATCATGGTGAAATGGGAGCTATGGGTGTACCCGGTCCCGAATTGCCCCTATGGAAAGACATACAGATTCTGGCTGCCCAACTGGCAACCAAACCCCTGATGGAAGATGTGCCTGTAGGTTCGGAGTTGATTATCGGACCAAATGCTAAAAAACCCTTAAAATTGGACATTCCTTTATTTGTGTCTGATATGAGTTTTGGCGCATTGTCCGAAGAGGCTAAAATTTCTTTGGCAAAAGGAGCTGAATTGGCAGGAACGGGCATTTGTTCGGGAGAAGGCGGCATGTTGGATGAAGAGCAACAGTCCAACAGCAAATATTTTTATGAATTGGCTTCTGCCAAATTCGGGTTTGATTGGGAAAGGCTCAAAAGGGTTCAAGCCTTTCATTTCAAAGGTGGGCAAGGTGCCAAAACCGGAACAGGCGGACACCTTTCAGGTAACAAAGTGGTAGGCAAAATTGCACAAGTCAGAAATCTGGAAGAAGGTACTCCGGCAGTTTCTCCGCCCACTTTCAAAGATTTAAAAACTATTGAAGATTTTAAAAGCTTTGCTGATAAAGTCCGTGAAATTACAGGCGGTATTCCGATAGGGTTTAAGCTATCTGCCAATCATATTGAAGCAGATATTCAGTTTGCTTTAGATGCAAGTGCAGATTATATCATCCTGGATGGAAGAGGTGGTGGAACAGGCGCCGCTCCCTTAATTTTTAGAAATAATATCTCAGTACCCACTATTCCGGCATTGGCAAGAGCAAGGCATTATCTGGATAAGGTAGGCAGAAAAGATGTGACCTTGATCATTACGGGAGGAATTCGGATTCCCGACGACTTTATCAAGGCCATGGCACTTGGTGCAGATGGCATTGCATTATCGAATTCTGCCATACAGTCCGTCGGTTGTGTTGCTGCAAGGATGTGTCATACCAACAATTGTCCTGCAGGGATAGCCACACAAAAACCGGAATTGCGGAAATTGATAAATGTAGAAAAATCAGCAGAAAAACTGTTTAATTTCTTTTCTGCATCTACCGAATTGATGAAAGTGATGGCAAGGGCCTGCGGTCACGACCATTTGAATCAATTCAATATAAAGGACATCACCACCTGGAAAAAAGATATGACAGAATTAGCGGGAGTAAAATTTGCTGGATTATAAATTTATCTTGCCAACCTAACATAAGACAAATGCGAGACAAACTGCTATCCGCCTTAGGTGGAATTTCTCTTCAGTAACTTTGCTTAGGAGAATATCTTCATACTTTGGAATTCCGTACTGCCTTTATCCTTGACCGTTTATATAACTGCCACCCCAGTAACTAGATTCACTTAGGGTTTATTATTAAGGAATTTGTAGTTAATTATAAAAAACAGCAATAATGTGAAAGCTTACACAATAACACGCATTACTTTTTCACTCCTTATCTTATTTTTATTGGGCTTTGATAAAAATGAGGATAGTTCAGTAGATTCAATTGTAAACATTACCAATTCGGAATCGCCTTTTGACTTGCAAGTTGTCAATGCAAAATTTGCAAAAAATGTTGCCTAGGATAACAAGGAAAGAACGCAGTTTGATATATGGCTACCCAATTCCAATACACCCACAGGTTTGGTGATTTATGTACATGGTGGCGGGTTTTCAAGTGGCGATAAGGACTTTGTTTATGCTGCGCAGTAGGGTGGGGCTTGGGATTTTCCTTCTGACATCAGGTATTTACTTCAAAATAATGTTGCTTTTACTACCGTTTGCTACACGCTTTTAACAGGAAAAATAGGTTAAATTTTGATATGTAGTATAAAAAATGAATAGCATGCTAATATTGAGATACAAGACTCCATAAATCGCTCCATCAGTAAACTGAGCCTACCGCAACAGTTGAAGTTGCTAGATTTCATCGAATCTTTAATTATTAAAAAACAGAAAGGTAAGCCGGATGGTTTGGTCAAATTTGCGAAGGAAGACCTCAAAGAAATAGAATAAGCGGTTGAAGATTGTGATCAAATAGATAAAGATAAATGGTAAATATCTATTGGATATTAACACAGTAATTGTACTTCAATATGACCTTACATTGGTAACCAGAGATAAGCATTTCCGGAATATTGACCGCTTAATAATAGAAAAGTGGTGAATTCTAAGCAGATTGTCTAATTGGTCATTACCTCTGATTAAAAGCCCTTAACTTAACCTGCGTAAACTTCCTTTTAGTATCCAAAGGAAAATCACCCTTCATCATCCAATCATAGTAGGAGGGTTCTTCTTTGAGGACCTGCTCGATTGGTTTTCCTTTGTGTTTACCGAAATTGAAACATTCCACGCCTTCTTCATTGAAGATAAACCTGCCTGCCAAATCCACCATCTTTTCATTGAGAATGCTATGGATTTTTTTCATGTCATTTTCAAAAATTCCCAACTTATTTCCCAATAAATCTTCGGCTTCTTCACCATTGTATTTGGCAATTTGCGCTTTGAAAACTTCATAGGACGCAATGGTATCTGCTTCTGCACTATGGGCATTTTCCAAGGTTTGGCCACAATAAAATTTATATGCTGCCGCTAGATTCCTTTTCTCCATCATGTGGAAGATTTTTTGGGAATCAAGGAGGTTTCTTTTTTCGATATCGAAATCTATTCCTGCTCTCAAAAACTCTTCAACCAATAGAGGTATATCAAATTTGAGTACATTGAAACCTGCCAAATCCGCCCCGACCAAAAATTGATGATATTCTTTGGAAATTTCTTTAAAAGTAGGAGCGTCCTTCACATCCGCATCATAAATACCATGAATCAAGGAAGTTTCCCTAGGAATAGGAATGGTAGGATTGATTAATGAGGTTTTGATTTCTTGTTTCCCGTCAGGTTGAACCTTCAAGATAGATATTTCAACTATTCTGTCTGTGGAAATATTGATACCTGTAGATTCAAGGTCAAAAAATGCTACGGGATTTTTTAAGTTTAAATTCATCTTTATTTGTTTTGATTTATTTTGGTTTTTAGTTGAGATAGATCCATATCATCATAATTGCCCGAACTCATCAACAGTAAATTGGTATTCAGATAATCCTGTGATTCAAGAAAAACTTTGAGTTGGTCAATATTCGTGAAAAGCTTCAGGTCATTTCTTTGGAAGGCATCCCTAAGGGTTTCCTCATCCATTATCTCTAACTTTTTTAAAGATACGGCTTTTGGATTTAAATAAATAACTGCCAGGTCAGCCTTGTCAAAGGTATTCGCATAGTTGTGGACGAAATCCTTGTTCAATGAACTGTATGTATGTAATTCCTGGACAGCAATTAATTTTCTTTCTGGAAATTGATTTTTAACGGCGTTGACAGTTGCTTCCAATTTGGAAGGGGCATGGGCAAAATCTCTATATAGAATTGAATTTTCTGATTTTGCTAAAACCTCCTGCCTTTTTGCAGCTCCTTTAAATTCCTGAATGGCCTGATAAAACTGTTCCTTGGATAACCCTAGGCTCAAACATATTTCAAGGGCACCTTGAAGGTTTTGAAGATTATGCTCTCCAAAAACATTGATAGAGATTTCACCTGAATCGATTAACAGGTAGGTGACTCCATCATTGATTTTGTAAGGATGTGCTTTGTAAGGGATAAGGTTGTCTATTTTTCCTTTTACTTTTTGCCCCAATTTTTTGACATGTTCATCCTCTGAACAATAAATAAAGTAACCGCTTTCCGGTGTCAAGTCCACCAGTTTTTCAAACTGCTCTTTATAGAAATCAAAAGTCGGGAACACATTGAAATGATCCCAGGCAATACCGCTCATCAGTAGGATATCGTGGTGGTAATGGAAAAACTTAGGTCTTCTATCCAAAGGCGATGTAAGGTATTCATCCCCTTCGATGATGATAACAGGGGCATTGGATAATTTGACCATCAGGTCAAAACCTTCGATCTGTGCACCTACCAAATAGTCAAAGTCCATTTGATGGTATTTAAGCACATGGAGAATCATGGAGGTGATACTTGTTTTGCCATGGGAACCGGAAATGACCACTCTTTTTTTATCCTGACTTTGTTCGTAGATAAATTCCGGAAATGAAAATACAGGGATATTCAGTTCTTTGGCCTTTTGAAGTTCAGGGTTGTCAATTCGCGCATGCATCCCGAGAATAATACCGTCAAGACCGGAATGGATTTTATCAGGATACCAACCTTTTTCTTTTGGAAGAATTCCTGCTTTTTCTAACCGGGTTCTGGAAGGTTCATAGATTTCATCATCAGACCCAGTGACCTGATAACCTTTGGCAGCCATAGAGAGGGCAAGGTTGTGCATGACTGCACCGCCAATGGCGATAAAATGATATTTCTTTGTCATATAAAATCAGCAAAGCCCAAAAGTAACAAATGATTTTTGGAGGAGGGTCGTTAGGGAGGATTTTTTAGTCGCAGTCTCAGTTTGCAGTAGGCAGTTTACAGTTGTTGTTTATAGTTTACAGTAGGCAGTGGTCAGTTTGTAGTAGAAGTCAGTTTACAGTAAAAAGTGGTCAGTGGATTTCAGGCATTGTCAATTGCCCACTGCCCACTGAATACTGCGATGTACTGCGACTGCCCACTGAATACTGCCCACTGCGACTGCTCACTGAACACTGCCTACTGCCCACTGCCCACTGCGACTGCCACTTGCTTCGCAGTTCCTAGGCCATCTATCCCCAATTCAACCACATCTCCTGCTTTGAGGTATCTTGGGGGTTTTAAACCCAAACCGACACCTGAAGGAGTTCCTGTTGAGATAATGTCTCCTGGAAGTAAGGTCATGTATTGGCTGATGTAGGAGACTAGGGTAGGAATATCGAATACCAGGTCGGAAGTATTACTGTCCTGTAGTTTTTCACCGTTTACATTGAGCCAAAGTCTGAGGTTGTGGGGGTCTTTGATTTCATCTTTGGTCACGAGGTAAGGGCCAAAAGGTGCAAAGTGGTCTGCGCTTTTTCCTTTTACCCATTGACCGCCGTGATTTAATTGAAAATCTCTTTCACTGACGTCATTGTGCAAGGCATAACCTGCGACATAATCCATAGCTTCTTCTTTTGTGACATAGGTCGCTTTTTTACCAATGACCACTGCTAGTTCTACTTCCCAATCTGTTTTTGTAGAATTTCGGGGAATGAGGATAGAATCATTGGGACCGCATAGAGAGGAAGTGGCTTTCATAAAAAGAATGGGTACTTCCGGAACAGCCATTCCGCTTTCTTTGGCATGCATGGTATAATTTAATCCCACACAAATGATTTTTGAAGGTCTTTTGATGGGAGAGCCCAAACGGATTGATTTGCTGATTTGGAGTAGTGTGGACTCGGTTTGTTCCAACCACTCGGAAAGCCTTTCCAAGCCATTATTTTCAAAAAACTCTTCGGACCAGTCTTCTCCAAAAGCACTGCAATCGAGCCATTGACCATTTTTGTTTTCTATTCCTGGTTTTTCTTTTCCTGTTGTACCGAATCGAATAAGTTTCATAGTGGGGTATTTTAGATTTATAATTTTAGATTTATGATTTTAGATTTACGAAGCGAGAGACGAGAGCCGAGAAATTAGAAACAAGAAACAAGAGCCAAGATTCTGTGTTAAGTTTCAAGTAAAATCTTTATTTTTATCTTTGTATATAAATCAGCTCAAGCTAGATTCAAAAGGCTCTGCCGTTTGTTGCAGGGCCTTTCCTTTTTCTTCATAGTTTTGTTCGAAAGTTGTTTTTGTTTTGTAGAGGATGTAGGCCAGTTCGAGAAGTTTTCTTTGGATTGCTACCAATGCTTTCATTTTAATTCCATGTCTTCCGACTAGTCTTGCATAGGTATCTTTATACTGTTCACAGTGTTTTACCGCAGTAAGTGCGGGCAGATGTACTGCTTTTCTCAGATATCTGTTTCCTCTTTTTGATATTTTTGGTTTTCCCTTGACCGAAGTCCCTGATTGTTTTTCCTTGACATCCAAGCCGGCAAAA
>NZ_JBGSXS010000317.1:0-1575 GCF_041751335.1 Aquiflexum sp. | reverse complement strand
CTCTATTGGTTTGTTTTTAAGAATAACCTTAAGGCTCAAAATGGATTTATTCTTCTCGCCAGCTATGTGTTTTATGGTTGGTGGGATTGGCGGTTTTTGGGGTTGATTGCTTTTAGTTCTTTGGTGGATTATATCTGTGGGCTGAAAATAGGAGATGCAGAGGACACTTTCAAAAGGAAAGTTTACTTGGGTATCAGCTTGGGCGTAAATCTTGGCTTATTGGGTTTCTTTAAGTATTTCAACTTTTTTATAGAATCCGCTACGGATTTGATCAATACAGCGGGTTTTCAGGCCAACCCTTATTCCCTGCAATTGATCCTTCCTGTAGGCATCAGCTTTTATACTTTTCAGACGATGAGCTATACGATTGATATCTACAGGAGACAAATGATGCCGACCAAAGATGCAGTGGCTTTCTTTGCTTATGTCAGTTTTTTTCCGCAATTGGTGGCCGGGCCGATAGAAAGGGCTGCTAACTTATTACCTCAATTTTTTAAAAGACGTGAATTTATCTATGAAAGAGGAACAGAAGGGTTAAAGCTAATACTTTGGGGTTTGTTCAAAAAAGTAGTGATCGCTGATAATTGCGCCATGGTGGTGAATCCAATTTTCGCCAATTACTCAGATGCTTCTGGACTAGAATTGGTTTTAGGGGCAGTTTTATTCGCTTTTCAAATCTATGGTGACTTTTCGGGATACTCTGATATAGCTATAGGTACAGGAAAACTTTTGGGTTATGATTTGATGACTAATTTTAGGACTCCCTATTTTAGCAGGGATATTGCGGAGTTTTGGAGACGTTGGCATATTAGCCTATCCACTTGGTTTCGTGATTATGTGTATATCCCTTTAGGAGGGTCTCAATTGAGCGAATGGCTAAGCATCAGGAATATCTTTTTTATCTTCTTGGTTTCAGGTTTTTGGCATGGGGCAAATTGGACATTTGTATTTTGGGGAGGATTAAATGCCATATATTTTATACCAGTGTTTTTGCAGAAAAAGAATAGAAGATTCACCGATAATGCTGCGGAAGGCAAATATTGGCCTTCTTTAAAAGAGTCTGGGCAAATTACATTCACTTTTGGATTAATATGTTTTGCTTGGATATTCTTTCGGTCTGCATCCATAACAGATGCCTTTGCATATATACAGGGAATTTATTTAAACCCCTTTTTACCCCAAAATTTTGGATTTATTTCTTATGACTTAAGACTCGCATTATTGTTATTCATATTATTGGAGTGGGTAGGTAGAATTTATGGGAATTGGTTATTCATGTTTCCTCAAAAACGATGGAGATACGCTGCCTATGCATCCGTTTTATATGCTGTAATTTTTTGGGGTGTATTTAGTGAACCTGTAGATTTCATCTACTTTCAGTTTTGATGGAAAGGTTTCTAAAGAAAGTTATTTTTATGATTGCTATTTTATTGGTGCTTTACCCTCTTGTAACTTTAATAATTGGCGAGGTAAGACCACATGGATTTTTTTCAAATATCAAAAATGCAAAAGGAGCTCATGGATTTATGTGGACGAGAATGAGGGAAGCAAATACCACCACAGATATCGATGTTT
>NZ_JBGSXS010000316.1:0-4831 GCF_041751335.1 Aquiflexum sp. | reverse complement strand
AAAATTGTGGAGTATGATTCTTCATCGATACAGTTATCCGTCACCACATATATTTTTGATGCTTTTTGTTTGGAACTGTTTGTACCACTTGCAGTGGGTGCCAAAATAATTTTGGTCAGCAAAGAGGTATCCATGGACGGCTTCAAACTTGCCAAAGAGCTTAAAAAGCAAAAACCTACTCACATGCAAGCTACTGCCTCCGGATGGCAATTGCTGCTCAATGCTGGTTGGAATAATCCGGAAGGGATTATTATGACAACAGGTGGTGAAGCGATCGGAGAAGAAACCAAAAACATGCTTGCCCGCACAGGTAAACTATGGAATCTTTATGGTCCAACCGAAACCACCATTACATCTTCTTTTAAAGAATTGAATGTTCATGAAAAGGTCACCATCGGAAAGCCAATAGACAATACCAAAATCTATATCCTTGGACCGGGGGGTAGTTTGAACCCATTGGGAATCCCTGGAGAATTATGCATCAGTGGAAAAGGCGTAGGAAGAGGTTATCTCAATCGACCTGAGCTGACAGTGGAAAAATTTGTCCCTGACCCTTTTTCTGATGAAAAAAATGCAGTGATGTATCACACAGGGGATCTTGCAAGATGGTTACCGGATGGCAATATAGAATATCTGGGCAGGTTGGATGATCAGGTTAAAATCAGGGGCTATCGGATCGAACTGGGCGAGATCGAATCAGTTTTACAATTACATCCATCGATAAAACAAGCAGTAGTGCTGGCCAAAGAAAGTACCACTGGAGATAAAAGACTTGTTGGGTATTTGGTCTGCAATGGACCCTTTGATCGGAATTCTGTCATTGCTTTCCTTCAATCCAAACTACCGGATTATATGATTCCATCTCTTTGGGTGGAACTTGAAAATCTACCACTCGCATTCAGTGGGAAAGTCGATAAGAAAGCCCTCCTTGAAATTGAACATATTCCTAGTGAAACTTACGAGGCTCCCAAAACCGGACTTGAAAACCAAATCGCAAGGATCTGGCAAAAAACTCTCGGATTTGAGAAAGTTGGTATCCAAGATGATTTCTTTGTTTTGGGAGGACACTCCTTACTGGCGATGAAAGTTATTGCCACAATCCGAAGTGAGATGGGGATCGAGCTATCTATCCGGGAGATGTTCAATTTCCCGACCATTCGGCAGTTGGCTGAAATCTTAGCCTCCAAAAGTAGCGAAGAAAGTACCTTGATTGTACCTAGCATCACTGAAAGGCCTAAAACCATCCCACTTTCCTACAACCAACAAAGTCTATGGTTTATCCATCAATTATCAGGGAGTATCCAATATCATATTCCTATGATCTTCCATATCAGTGGAAATATTGCCATCAGCTCACTCGAAGATGCATTCAAAATAATCCTCAACCGCCATGAAGCACTCTGTACCGTAATCAAGGAAAAAGATGGGATTGATTGCCAGATTTTACTTCGTTCGGATCTTTGGAAATTAGACCGAAAGGAATTTGCGGATCCGAATCTTCTAAAAAATGAAATATCCAAGCTGATCAGGATACCTTACGATCTGACCAAAGACTACATGCTGAGGGCATGTATCATCACATTAGCCCCAGATGACCACTATCTGATCTTAACCATCCACCACGTTGCCTCAGATGGGTGGTCTTCCAACATCCTCAGAAATGAACTTTGGGCATACTATCATTCCCTTGTCAACAGAATACAGGTTTCATTTCCCCCTCTTCCTATCCAGTACATTGATTATGCTATCTGGCAAAGAAATTTCCTTAAAAGCGATGCTGCCCAGACCAAAATCGATTATTGGAAAGCCAAACTCCGAAACGTATCCCCGCTTCAGTTGCCAACTGATTATGCCAGGCCACCTGTTCAGAGTAATCATGGAGACAGTTTCCGTTTTTCAATAGATAATTTCATGGTTTCTCAGTTAAGAGAATTGGGTCAAAGATATCAATCAACCCTTTTCATGACTTTGCTTGCTGCATTTAAAACACTTCTTTACCGGTACAGTGGCCAGGAAGATATCTGTGTAGGCACACCAGTAGCAGGTAGGGAAAGTGCCGAAACAGAAAATCTTATAGGGTTTTTCGTCAACACTTTGGCACTTAGGTCTAACCTTAGTGGAACGATGACCTTTACAGAACTTCTCAAAGAAATCCGTGCAACTGCTCTCGATGCTTTTGAATTCCAACAAATACCATTTGAATTGGTGGTGGAAAACCTTGGACAAGAGAGAGATTTAAGCAGAAACCCTGTCTTTCAGGTTTTATTTGTTCTACAAAATGTTTCAAAAAATGCGGTCTATCTGGATGATGAATTGGTATCAGAGGAAAATTATGAGCACTTCACTTCAAAGTTTGACATGACTTTTGAACTTATGGAAGTTGAAGCAGGCATAGAAGGGATTGCAGAATACAATACAGATCTGTATAGACCTGAAACAATAGAACGTTTCGTTAGCCGCTTTATCCTTCTCCTGAAATCAATCCTTGAAAATCCATCCTTAAACCTTGATCTTTTAAACATTATTCCCACTGAGGAAAAAATCTATTTGTTGGAAACTTTAAATGCTACGGAAACTGAATACCAGTACGACAAGACAATCGTGGACTTGTTTGAGGAGCAGGTGAATAAAACCCCTGATGCAGTAGCATTAATGTTCAAGGATAATAAGTTAAGCTATAAAGAGCTGAATGAATGGTCAAACCAGTTTGCACATTATCTGATTGGAAGATACAATATACAACCCGATGATTTGATAGGAATAGAGTTGGAGCGCAGTGAGTGGATGGTGATAGGCATATTGGCGATTATCAAATCGGGAGGTGCCTATGTGCCGATAGATCCGGAGTATCCTGAGCAGCGGAAGGAGTTTATCAAAGAAGATGCAAAGTTAAAAATAGTCATTAATCAGGTTGAACTGGAAGGATTCATAAAAGCTATAAAAGAAGGTAATTATCCAAACACAAATCCTACAACCCAGATAAGTCCCGAGAACCTGATGTACGTGATTTACACTTCAGGTTCAACGGGTAAACCGAAGGGTTGTATGATTGAGCATAGGGGCTTGGTCAACCGATTGGCTTGGATGCAGAAGTCTTATGCTTTAACAGAAAAAGATTGTATCCTGCAAAAGACCACTTTTACTTTCGATGTATCGGTATGGGAAATTATCTGGTGGTCCTTACAAGGGGCCTCCGTTTGTATGTTGGAACCGGGAGGAGAGAAACAACCCGAAAAGATTATTTCCACTATAGAAGCCTCACATGTTACGGTGGTACATTTTGTACCCAGTATGCTTGGAGTCTTTTTAGAATTTCTGAGTAGCTCAATGGAAAGCATTGTGAAGCTAAACAGTCTTAAGCAAGTATATACTAGTGGGGAAGCCTTGCAGGTGGAACAGGTAAAGCGTTTCAAAGAATTGTTGCCGGATGTAAGCCTAATGAATCTCTATGGGCCTACTGAAGCGAGTATAGATGTGAGTTACTATGCCTGTGACAAAGCAGAGGAACTGAGCATTCCAATAGGTAAACCGATTGACAACACAGCACTTTACGTGTTAAATCCCAGCCACCACCTCGTCCCTTACGGTAGCATCGGTGAAATTTGCATTGGTGGAGTTGGCTTGGCAAGGGGATATTTAAACCGGGAAGAGCTCACACGGGAGAAGTTCATAGAAAACCCGTACAGGCTGGAAGAGCGATTATACAGAACGGGAGACTTGGGAAGATGGCTTGGGGACGGCAATTTAGAGTATTTGGGCAGGATGGATGACCAGGTCAAAATCAGGGGATACCGCATCGAGCTTGGCGAAATCGAATCCGTCCTCCTCCTACACCCTAGCATTAAACAAGCCGTGGTAATGGTAAAAGAATACGGATTGGGTGACAAAAGACTTGTTGGATTTATCGTCTGCAACGGGGCTTTTGACAAAGAATCCGTCACTGAATTCCTCAGGTCAAAACTGCCTGAATACATGGTACCCGCACTTTGGCTAAAGCTCGAAAAACTCCCCCTCACTTTCAGCGGAAAAATCGACAGAAAGGCACTTCCCGATGTCAGTACCCAGGATATGGTGGCAGCCGGATATACTGAACCAAAATCTGACCTGGAAAAACAGATTGCCGCACTCTGGAAGAAAATCCTCGCTTTGGACAGGGTAGGTATCCACGATGATTTCTTTGCATTGGGGGGACATTCCCTTCTCGCTGTAAAAGTAATGTCAGCTTTGGAAAAAGAAATTGGGTTAAAACTTACCATTAATCTGATTTTCAAATACCCGAGTATATCGGAACTCGCAAATGCAATTGAGACCATCAATCAAAATCAGGCAGGTTTTAATTCATTATTAGATGTAAAAACCTCGGGACGCAAACCGCCATTATATATGGTACATGGAGGGGAATCCTCAGCATCTATCTACTATAATTTAGCAAAATACATTGACAAAGATCAGCCTATTTATGGCTTTCAGCCAAAAGGCTTGGATGGGATCGAAGAACCTGACAAATCTCTTGAAGAAATGGCTGCTTACTATATTTCACTTATGATTGAACAAAATCCGGATGGCCCTTATAATTTATCAGGCTATTGTTTTGGTGGGATTGTGGCTTATGAAATGGCCAAACAGCTTCAATCGATGGGTAAAAAAGTCAATAAACTTATTCTATTTGATACAGTTGCGTTCGATTACAGGGAAAGACATTCACAATTTGAAAAAATTAAACTTCGGTTAAACATCATCCTAGCTAAAGTAAATTTTTTATTGAATGAACCTGAGGCATATTTGGAAAGGAAAAAAAGGTATTTTAAACGAAAAATGGATTTGATATTTT
>NZ_JBGSXS010000315.1:0-2496 GCF_041751335.1 Aquiflexum sp. | reverse complement strand
ACTTCCTGGAAGGTGCGCGCCATTGGTTTTTCTACATAAACATGCTTTCCTTCAGCCAATGCCATCATCGTCACAGGGAAGTGGGAAAAGTCGGGCGTGGCAATGCTTACCGCATCAAAATCACCGCCTATTTCATCAAACATTTTCCGGAAATCATGATACTTTTTTGCATTTGGAAACATATTCATGATTTCCAAAGTTTGAGTTGCACCCATATCAACATCACAAAGGGCCACGATATTACAAAGGCCGGTTTTATTCAGCTCCTTGATGATTTCATTTCCCCGGTTGCCGATTCCTACACAGGCCAGGTTGACCTTGTCAGAGGGCGCAACATAGCCCATGGATTTGCCTAGGACATGGGGGGAAATCAAGGTGAAGCTGGATAGGCATAGAGCAGCAGTGGCTCCGGTTTTCAGAAAGTCTCTTCGATTGGTGGACATATTTTGGTTATTAAGGGGATTTTTGAAAGGTTTTGGCTTTCCAAATGCTTTAATCCAAAGTCATTTTTAACTTTCAAGGATCAGGTTTTTAAAATTAATCCCTTAATTTACCCATCTAATCCAAATTATCAGAAGGAAGCTTTGAAAATCAACGGAAAGGTTTGCATAACATAAAATTGACCTGATTTATGAAAAACAAAATTACACGTAGAAACCTACTGCAAGTCATGGGTTTGAGTGCAGTCGGAGCGGGCATGCTTCCTGTAAGCTGCGCTATCCCCAATGTTATAGAAGAAAAAAGTACAACTCCTGTCCTAAGATTTGCGCATGTGACGGATATGCATCTTTTGCCTGACGTGGTGGCTGAAGATGGTGTAAAGAAATGCATTGACCAAATCCTTAATAATGAAGGGTCTATTGATTTTTTTGTAAATGGAGGAGACCTGATTATGGATGCACTGGATAAAACTGAAGCGGAAACTGAAGCCCAATGGACGGTTTGGCGGAAAATCAGAGCCGCCTATCCCGATCTGAAAATGTATCATTGCATTGGCAATCATGATGTTTGGGGCAAAACACCTCATGAAGAAAAATACCACGGTAAGGCCTGGGTTTTGAAGGAACATGGAATGGAAAGTCCCTATTATTCATTTGAGTCCAATGGCTGGCATTTTATTGTTTTGGACAGTACCCACCTGAAGGAAGATGGTAGTTGGTACACGGCCAAACTCGATACCGTTCAGCGTGAATGGTTGGAGCAAACCTTAAAAAACATCCCTTCTGAGAAACCCATTATGATTATTTCACACATTCCGATTCTGGGGGCCACACCATTTTTGGATGGGGATAATGCCAAAACAGGCAATTGGATTGTGCCCGGGGCATGGATGCACACAGATGCCAAATCACTGGTCAACCTTTTTTACAATCACAAAAATGTAAAAACCTGTATCAGCGGACATATACATTTGGTAGAAACATTGGTTTACCACGATGTTCATTACCATTGTAGCGGTGCTGTCTGCGGTAATTGGTGGAATGATAAACCTTATGAACTTACAAATAAAGGCTATGCACTATTTGAGCTTTTTGCGGATGGTACCCATACTTTCAAATATGTGGAATATGATGTATGATTTGTAGTGAAGATGCGTCTTTTAAAACTCAAGTGTGGTGAAATAGCTACAAGTCATAGCCATAAATTCAAGAGGTAAAAATAATTACATAAATTAGAAGTTCATTTCCATACTCAATCCTCTTGGTCTAGGATTTGATACTTTGCTAACCAAATATTCAAATGAACATTATTCGTTGGTTAACTTTCCCGCTTCGCTATGCTTTTTCAAAATTCAAAAGGAAGATAGGAAAGCTGGATCTGGTTCGATTGGAGCTATTTCTGGCCTTTGGCAACGACAGGGAAATATTTATAAAAGGCAGAGTCATCGAAGCCTATAAACAAAGCCGCCCCTCTAATAAAAAAAATGCCCTGCAGAATATATTGGCATCTATTCGGCGATATGCAGGAAGTAGCATCCCCGATGCACGGGTTAGACTGGTTTATCAAGATCTGGATGAGATTTTAGTAAGTAATGAAGAGGGGCTTTTTGAAAAACGTTCAATCAAAGATGCTCCCAAAGACGGAAAATCAGACATAGCCACGCTGACTCTATTGGAAGATGAAGGGCTCATAGCCGAAGAAAAAACTGTTCACATTGAAATTACACGGGTACCGGAAAAGCACTCCCTTGGCATTATCTCAGATATTGATGACACAATTATTATTTCACACGCCACTACATTGGGAAGAAAACTTTGGTTGTCAGTATCAAAGAATGCCTATACCCGAAGGCCATTTCCAGGAGTGAGTGATTTTTATGCTCATTTAACCGAACAGGGGCAACATCCGGTATTTTACGTTTCCAGCAGCGACTGGAATCTTTTTGATCTTATACAGGATTTTCTAAACTATAGAAATATTCCATACGGCCCTTTATTGCTAAAAGACCCTCATGTCAACTTAAGGAATATCTGGAAATCCGGTGGGGGCAACCAT
>NZ_JBGSXS010000314.1:0-1734 GCF_041751335.1 Aquiflexum sp. | reverse complement strand
TTGTATCCATGGTTTGGAGGGGCAGGTAAAAATGTCATATTTGAAATGACCCCAGTATGTAGGCCTACACCAGAAATTGTAACTTGTTTTTGAATAGTATGTTGTTTGACTCTCATTAGTTCAAATAATGCTCTTTAGAATTCCAGAGCGTAAATTTAGGCTTTTTTTTCTAGTTCTTTGATTCTGTCCTGTAGTTCGGGGAGTTTTTTGAAGAGTGAATAGGATTTGAGGAAATCCTTAATATCCATTCCCAAAAATCCAAATTTGGTTTGTCCACTAATATTTATGTTTTTTGGAATTCCGGTTTTAGCACCAATCGTGGTTTTGTCTGCGATTTTGATGTGCCCAACTATTCCTACTTGACCTGCAATTACACAGTTTTTTCCTATTTCGGTAGAACCGGAAATACCGGTCTGGGATGCAATTACAGAATTTTCTCCAATGATAACATTATGTGCAATCTGAACCAAGTTATCTATTTTCACTCCTCTTTTGATTATAGTAGACCCCATAGTAGCACAATCTATTGTTGTATTGGCACCAATGCTAACATGATCTTCAATGACTACATTCCCCAGCTGTGGAATGGCCTTGAAGGTACCATCTTCCTGTGGGGCAAATCCAAAGCCGTCTGAACCGATTACTGCTCCAGCTTTGATTTCACAATGATTGCCAATTTGGGTATTTTGATAAATTTTGGCTCCTGCATGGATAATACAATTATCTCCGATTTTGACATTATCGCCAAGATATACGTGGGGATGTATTTGTACATTGTTGCCGATGTTGCAATTTTTACCAACATAAGAAAAAGCACCTCTATAATGATTATCGCCTATGCTACTGCTTTTATCAAAGTATGAAGGTTCTTCCACTCCGAACTTGTTAGCTTTTGAAAGCTGCGCATAGGATTCCAAAAGTTGGGTAAAACCTGAATATGCATTTTTCACCCTGATCAAATTGGCTTTGACGGGTTTTTGGGATACAAAATTTTCAGATACAATTACAGCAGTTGCGGCAGTTTCATATATGAAGGACTCATATTTTTCATTTGCCAAAAAACTTATCCCCCCTTCCTTTCCTTCCTGGATTTTGTCTATTCTATTTACCTTAAGAGATCCATCGCCTTCAATTTTGCCATTCAGCATTGCGGCTATTTGATGTAGGGTAAATTCCATTTAGAGCGTTTTAGAGATTACAAAGTTAAATTTTTGGCATGACAGATGTAATGTTTTTTGACTATTTTACTCATCGCTTTGATATTGGGAAGATCAGCTGCTTGGGCTACATCAATAATCTGTCCTTTTTTTGTCAAAATCAGAATCTGTTCTTTATTAAGATAAGCATGATTGCTTATAGTTCCATGATTGAAAAAAAATTGATGATCACTTTCAGGGATCTGCAGCTTTTTGAGACTTTTCTTTTTTTCAGTATTCAGTTCATCGTCAGTGAAAGCCTCATTTCTCAAATTGATCTTAAACAGATTTCTGGTCAGGAACATGTTGGAGATATTTCTGATAACATAGTCTTTTTCATTTTTCCACATTTTGATAGCTCCCCAGATATCGAAGTCATCCAAGGTCATAAATCCCTCCAACAAACTGCGGTCTTTTTGTAGGTCTTCAAGCGTGAATCTATTACCCAGAAATAGAAGTAGCTCTTCAGTTCCAAACAAAGTTTGGCCACCTTCCATCAATTGAATTGCCCTGTTTATTAAATTAATCATCATTTTTT
>NZ_JBGSXS010000313.1:0-17471 GCF_041751335.1 Aquiflexum sp. | reverse complement strand
ATGGACATTTTTGACTTTTTGCTGCATTGTTTCCATCGCTTTCATTTTTTATAACACCTTCAATTCGGTTTCTATCACTTGAATTTGGGAATCTTTCTTTAAAACTATCATAATATTGAACATTACCATTCTTGTCTCTGTAAGAAGTCAGGCCACCCCATGCCAAATCTTTCATGTAAGATAATGGTATTTGTCCTTTTGAGCCGTTGGCCATATCCCAAGACCATAGAGAGAAGGCTATGGCATCAATATATTGTGGCATAAATTCGTGATGAATTTGGTTCACTGAACTTGTCCCTGTTGCTACACTATATCTTTGCAAACCCGAAAATAAATCTCCCAAAGGATTAGTATATCCTTCATGTAAAAGATACGCATGAATACTTTCATGGATAATTGTTCTGACTATTGACAATTGGGTTGCTTTACTTAAATAATCATTTGATAATTCGATCATAATATCATATTTCCCTGTTGTTTCATTTAGTTGTCTTGGTATAGTCCTTGCATTGCCTTCAACATTTGATGAGTTTTGAATAACAACATCATATTTTTTTGAATTATTTAGAAGATCCAAAATATTTTTTGAAAATTCAGTGCCTGAAGCACTCACTGCAGAGATTAATCCACCCTTTTTAATCTGCATAAAAATAGTACTTGCACAGGGATTGGTCAATCGATTAATTACTGTAGGAGCTGTAATAGCTGGTGGCGTGTAAGTAGGTACTTCCACACTCCCATAACTTCCCGATCCACCTCCCTGATAGGGGCCAGTATAGGTATAAGTGGTTCCACTGTCATTTCCATAAGTGGATCCTGAGGAACTTCCGCTACTACTTCCTCCTCCGGAACAATGATAGCTCACCGTAAACGATACCGTGACCACTCCGTCCGATCCAACATAATTCCTTTGGGTGACCACTTCCCGGCAGGGTTCGGTGGTCAACAGATTTGCACCGATATCCTGATGGGATTCAGGGTCTTTGGGCAAGGTCTGCTCACTTGATGTAATAGCCCCATCCCTTATCGTAAAGCTGATAAAATGCCGCTCGTCATAAGTCCAGATATCCACCATTCCCGACCAGTTCATGTCGATCATTCCATAGTAAATCTCTTCAAACTCTCTCAAGGATTCCTTGTTGTCGGGATAATAACGGACGATCAGGGGATCAAATCTTTGTGTTTGGTTGTTTTCGACAAACATAATATTCTGTATTACCGACTTTTTGGGTATCATCCCTGGCAAGCTATCCAACAGGTAGACTGGGAAATAAAGCTCCGAATTGGTCAAACTGATCTCATATACTTCCCTACCATCGGGAAACTGGAATATATGGAATTTGTCCCAATCAGGCTCTTTTTCAAAAAAGGGGAGGATCAGTTCATTGGATTCGGTTCTGTAGCTGTCTCTTGAATCACCGATTCTCAATTCATTTTTGTGGGTCTCAAACCAGTTTTTGACAAGTGCAAGTTTTGGATTCTGTTGGGGGACTTCAAATTTCTCGGTTGGTTCTTCAATACAAGAGGTAAACACGATCATAACCAAGCCTAAAGTAAATAGGAAAGTCCGTAATAAATTAAATGAATAAGTTAGTTTGTAGAGGGGGGGTAAATTGATTTTTCATAACAAAATAATTAAGTTTAAAACATGATTTTTAAGGAATTGGTTAAAAGTATAATATAGTTTTCAATATCACAAGAAGTCCTGATAATATTTTACTAGGTTTTTAATGCCATGTTTATGAATATACAGATTATTAAAGGATAGATTCACCTGATAGCTAAGTCAAAGCAATAATATCCAATAATATCAAAACCGCCTGCGGCAGTCAGGTATCCATAAATATCCAAAAAACTACTTTTATATAGAAAATCCAGAATTAAAATTCATCACCCCAAACTAAACCTCACAGGCACATACATCCATTTCCTCACAGGATTTCCATCCATGTCCAAAGCAGATCTGAATCCCTTATCAAAAGATGCAATTACTCTTTTTGCTTCTTCTTGAAGCATGATTGGTACTTCATTTTGGTTGATTACTTCCATGGTGTTGAGAGAACCATCGGGCAGGATTTCCAAGGCCAAAGTCACTGTTCCATGTATCTTTTTTATTTTGGCGTCTTCGGGAAAGTTAAGATTGGTTCTTAGGAACTCTTTGAATTGTTGTTTTGAAACCGCAAAATCAGGTTCATAAATATTTTTGGAAGTCTCTACCTGTTCTCCATCTATGACACGAAGGCCGAAAACCAACTCATTGTCATTACATAAAAATCTTCCCACAATTTTACCATTATGGAAATACTCGATCATTTCCTTTTTGGTACTGACTTCGAGGGTGGAGATTTTATAGATACTTTCATTTTCTCCATATTCTTCGGTTACACTTTTAACCGGATTCTTTTTGCTGTCAAATTCAAGGAAAATAGATTTCACCAAGGTCCCATTCAGGTCATGGACTGTTTCGGTTTGTTTCCCTTCAATTACAGGAAAACTCTTTTTAACGTATTGCTTTTCCCCCAGGCTTTTATTGGACAATGGCAAAAAATGCTTGTCCAAATAAGTTGTCTTGCTTTTTTGAGCGAAGGTAAATGAGGAAGCTGAAAAAATAAAAATTGCGAGATAGATAAATTTCTTCATACAGCATTCAGAAGGTTTAATCTTATAGTTAATCGGTTTGTGTATGCAAAAGGTTACAAAAACAATGCCTTCATTAATGGATTATAAAATCTAAGATTTCATACCCTCATTAATAATCTTATTTTTGCATGGCCAATATTAACAAACCTATCAACCTATGAAGCATATCAACCCTACCACAACAACAGCCTGGAAAAAACTCCAATCTCTTGCCGAATCCCACAAGCATACCCAGATCAAAAATCTTTTTGATGACCCCAAAAGGTTTGAAGCGTATTCGATCCAAATAGAAGACATCTTGGTGGATTTTTCCAAAAATAGATTGGATGAAAAAATCAAATCCGCTCTGATTGAATTGGCCGAAGAGACAGGATTGAAGTCCGCGATCGAAGCCATGTTTGCAGGAGAAAAAATCAACGGTACAGAAGACAGGGCAGTCTTACACACAGCATTAAGAAACAGGTCAAATGACCCGATGTATTTTGAAGGGAAAGATGTGATGCCGGATATTAATTCGGTATTGCAGCAAATGAAAACTTTTGCAGATCAGATTTCAAGTGGAACTTGGTTGGGATATTCGGGTAAGCCTATCACTTCGTTGGTGAATATCGGAATCGGTGGTTCAGACTTAGGCCCTGTGATGGTAACAGAGGCGTTAAAACCTTACCAAAATCCAAACTTGGAGATACATTTTGTTTCCAATGTTGACGGCACACACATAGCAGAAACCCTTAAAAAAGTAAATCCGGAAACTACGTTGTTTTTTATTGCTTCTAAGACATTTACCACACAGGAGACGATGACCAATGCGCATACTGCAAGAAACTGGTTTTTGGACTATGCCAAGGATCATAAGGCTGTTGCCAAGCATTTTGTAGCGTTGTCCACCAATGAGAAAGGTGTTACTGAATTCGGTATTGACCCGAATAATATGTTTGCTTTTTGGGACTGGGTTGGGGGCAGGTATTCCTTATGGTCTGCCATTGGATTACCCATAGCTTGTGCGATTGGTTTTGACAATTTTGAAAAACTACTTGGAGGGGCTCACAGTGTGGACAATCACTTCAGAAATACTTCCTTCGAAAAAAATATTCCTGTGATTTTGGCTTTGTTAGGTATTTGGAACACCAATTTCCTCGGAGCGACTTCTGAGGCGATTTTGCCCTATGATCAATATATGCACCGTTTTGCCGCGTATTTCCAACAGGGCAATATGGAGTCAAATGGAAAATATGTAAGCAGGATAGGAGAAAAGGTAAATTATACAACAGGTCCCATAATCTGGGGTGAACCAGGCACCAACGGTCAGCATGCTTTCTATCAGTTGATCCATCAGGGAACTCATTTGATTCCTTGTGATTTTATTGCCCCGGCGATTTCACACAATCCAATCTTTGACCACCATATTAAGTTGCTTTCCAATTTCTTTGCACAGACAGAAGCCCTCATGAATGGCAAGACTTTGGAACAGGTCACTGCTGAAATGACTAAAGCCGGAAAATCAGAAGCAGAAATCTTCAAAATTGCCCCTCACAGAGTATTTGAAGGAGACAGGCCTACCAATTCTATTTTGGTGAAACAGATTACCCCTTATACCTTGGGACAGTTGATTGCCATGTATGAGCATAAGATTTTTGTTCAGGGTGTCATCTGGAACATTTACAGTTTCGATCAGTGGGGAGTGGAATTGGGTAAAGTTCTGGCCAATGCTATCCTTCCTGAACTGACCCATAATGAACGTGTTCACGGCCATGATTCATCTACAAATGGGCTGATCAATGCTTATAAGGAAATGAGAGAGTGAGAAAGGATGTGGATAAGGGATGAAGGAAGAAGGCAGGGCGTCATTGCGAGTCTCCAACATTTTGGATATGTTCAGAATATGTAATGACATCAGGCTAATCGTCATTCCGAGGTACGAGGAATCTCTAAAGGTCCTATTTGTGTTCAAATTTATCACTTCCTGAACCTCGAGAGATGCTTCCTGCGTCAGCATGACGACTACTCCGAAATTCTGTCATTGGTAGGCACGAGGGATCTCAAGAGGTTCAATTTATGTTTATTTTACATTTCCTGATCCTCATGAGATGCTTCCTACGTCATGACGGCTGCTCCGATTTATGTCAATGGTAGTTTTTAAAATTTGGCATTTACAGAATGGAAATGACATCAAAGCGGGCTGCAGACTTCTCCTGACGTCGAGGTGATAAGGCAAAGTTCTATAATAAATTTGAATGCTATTTGTAGTTCTTAACTATCAATTTCAAAATCTGTCATTGGTAGGAGTACTTGGAATACCTTTATATTTTGGGTACTCCTTCGTGTGACGTGGCAATACCTTCAGGGATGGGGGATGAAGGTACAGTTTGGGAATTTGAAAGTAGGATGTTGTTGTCATTTGAGGCAGGATTAATTTCAAGGAATCACTTGCCTTTCATTGCTTCGGAATCCCAGGCATGGTCATTTATGGTGAATTTTCGGAGTCTTTCAGAGGAGAGAAGCTGTTCCTGCATTTCAATGGTTCTTCGGATGGATGAGATGTATTCTTTTTGATTATGCTTTACTTTCACCAAATCCTTTAGTGCCTCCTCGTCATATTTGATAAAATTCTGCCCCAAACGGTGAACCGTATGTGACCTGAATCCTAATTTGACTAGGGCATCTTTGGCTAGGCGGACCGAACTGTCGAGATGTTCGCGGTAAATATTAACTACCTCCATTTCCATTAATTCATATGCATCGGCTCTATTTTTTGCCCTGATCATCAATTCCAAATGGGGAAAATGCTTTTTAGCTGTTTCCACTAAAAGGAAATTGGTCTCAGGGCTGTCAATGGCTGAGATCAGAATCTTGGCATCATGTGCGCCTGCAGCTTCCAATAAGTCTGCCCTTGTGGCATCTCCGTAATAGACCTTAAATCCCATTTTTCTCAATAAATCTACCCTATCAGAATCGTTGTCTAAAATAGTGGCTTTGATGCCACTGGCTCGAAGAAACCTTCCTATAGTACTTCCAAAATGTGAAAATCCTACGATGATCACACTATGTTTTTCATCTACGACATCTGCTTCTTTTTCCTCTTTTTCCAAAGTACCTACATTTGGTAAGATTAATTTTTCATTCAATAAAATCAACAAAGGCGTGATGGTCATGCTGATCGCAGTAATGGCCATCAGGATATCATTGGTAGGTTTGTCCAATATCTGAAGCTGACTTGCGAATGAATAAGTTACAAATGAAAACTCGCCCACTTGACTCAATCCAATGGCAAAAATCAGGTTTTGATCCAATCCCAATTTCGCGAATTTCCCGATGCCTAAAAGCACCAGTGTTTTAAGGAATAGGATGCCCAATGTAATGGAAATGATCATGATGGCATTCTCTCCAATCAAACCAAAATTGATGGATGCACCTACAGCAATAAAGAAAAGCCCCAACAGTAAACCTTTGAATGGATCAAGATCACTTTCAAGTTCATGCTTGAATTCCGAATTGGCCAAAATCACTCCTGCAAGGAAGGTTCCCAATGCTGGACTCAGCCCGACAACTTCCATCAAAAAAGCAATGCCCACTACAATCAATAAGGCGGAGGCAACAAAAAGCTCTCGAAGTCTGGTTCGGGCAATCATTCTCAAAACAGGAACAAATGCAAACCTTCCCAATACCACTACCAAGCCAACTGCACCAACTACAAAGAGTGTTTGTGTCCAGCCAGGAAACTGTTCTATCGGGCTTCCATGATGATCTTTAGAAAGAGTGTCTCCAGCAACAGCCAAAAGGGGAATGATAGCCAGCATAGGTATGACTGCAATATCCTGCATCAACAATACGGCGAATGAGTTTTTTCCTGCCGAGGAATCCATTTGGTTTTTTTCTTTAAGAGATTGCAGGACAATGGCAGTGGAAGAAAGGGAAAGAGACATAGAAACTGCCAAAGAAATCTGCCAGCTAAAACCAAAAATGATCATAATTCCAAAAAATGCTGCAGTGGTGATCAACACCTGAGATAGGCCAATCCGGGTTATCATTGCCCTCATTTGCCATAGTTTGGCTGGTTCCAACTCCAAGCCAATTAGGAAAAGCATCATCACCACCCCAAATTCAGCAAAATGCATGATGCTTTCGCCTTCTTCACCTATAAATTCCAATACATAAGGACCTATGATGATTCCAGCTAATAGATAGCCTAAGACTGATCCCATCCCTAGTTTTTTTGCTATTGGCACACAAATGATGGCGGCTGCCAAATAGATTATTGCTTGAAAAAGAAAAGAGTTTTCCATGGCTTAAAATTTGAAATTGTTCAATTCATCCAATTGGTATAAATGATCAGGAATATCTTTGGTGTCTCTGAAATACTTCAAAAGATTCCTATAATCCTGACTTTCTTTTTGAAGATCAATTGAGCTCTTTTTATGTGTTCCACCAATATGAAAAGGTGGTAAATACTGCATTTGACAAAGTTTGGCGGTCTGTTCAAATGGCAATAAAAATTCCCTCAAAGTATGTCCATGTTTTCCCTGCTTGGAATAAGCGGCATCTGTTCCTCCAGAACTGACACAATTGAAGACAATCTTGTTTTTTAGGTAAATACCGTCTGGGCCATAAGCCCATCCAAACTCCAAAACCAAGTCGATCCATTGCTTGAGAAGGGGTGGAGCCGAATACCAATATATTGGATGATGGAATACCACAATCTCAGAGGTGAAAAGAAGTTCCTGTTCTGATTGAACATTGATGTTGAAGTCAGGATAAATTTCATAGAGGTCATGGACCTGGATGCATTCCAATCCGGATATGGAATTTATCATATTTTGGTTTATGATAGAATGTTCGTATTTGGGATGTGCCAAGAGTACAAGTACGTTTTTCATAGAAACAACTATATTATTCAAACAGATAATTTATTATCTGAAAACTCGCAAATAATTTGGAAAAAAATAAATGCGGTGGCTTTTTCAGCAATATCTAAAAATATCCATTATGTACCAATATCTAATTGAGTCATAGATTAAGATATTGGTATTTTAACTTTAGTAAAGTGTTAAAAAAAATTCAATTTTTATTTACGTCAATTTTTTGGGCTTTTTCAACAATATCTCTTACCACATTATCAAGTTCTTTTGCGGATTCTTTGATATGGTCCAAAAAATCATCCAATTCTAAGCTACTCAATTTTTCATTTTTTAGGATCTCTACCAAGCCTAATAATCTCGCCAGAGGCGCCCTTACCATATGAGACTGAATCCATGCTATATCTCTCAATTTTTCATTTTGCGTTTCAATGGCCTCAAGATATTTCAATTTAGAAGTAATGTCATTGGCCAGTACCAACCATGAATTTCTTTCTTCAAAGCTGAGTGGATTGGATATTACTTCGACCCTAATGATAGACCCATCTCTTTTTTTATGGTTTAAGAACCCTCTATAAATCCCGATATTCTCTGTCCTAATTTTTTCAAGGGTTTCTAACATATTTGGAATATCCTCATTAGGTCTTATTTCCGATATTGTCATTTCCATAAACTCATCAAAGCTATAACCATAATGGTTGATAGCTGCCTGATTTACATTCAGAAATTTCAAAGTTTCAGAATCATAAACCCACATGGGTTGCGGGCTAAGATGGAAAAGGTCTGCATACTTCTGCTCAGACTCTAGGAGTTTTACCAGATTTTTGTTTCTTTCAATATTGTAAACAATACTTTTATAAAGTGTGGTAGGGCTGAGGTCGTCTTTGAGCAAATAATCAGAAATACCCATTGAAAGGGATTTGACTGCGAAATTTGCATCTGTAAAACCCGTTAATACAATTATTGGCAAATCCCCTGAAATCTCAAGAACCTCATTGATCAATGTTTCACCACTTTTATCAGGTAACGAAAGATCAAGAAGAATTACATCCAAGTTTTTATAGTCTCTCAAGAGTTCTTCCTTGGCCTGTTTGAAATTTTCACATCGGATAATATTTGGTGATAAAATGGTCTCATCCAGGTATTCCTCCACCAACATAAAATCCCCAACATTATCTTCCACAATAAGGATTTTATATTCTTTGATGTCTTTGCGCATAGACTGTTTGATTTAGGAAAGGAAACTAACGATTACCGGAACTACAGTTAAATTTTTTCGATTGATAATGGTATTATCAATTAAAGTTCAATTAACGCTTTTCTTCGGAATAGTGAAAATAAAAGTACTTCCCTTTTTAAGTTCTGATTCTACCCAAATTTTTCCTCCAATATTTTCGACTATCTTTTTAACAATCGAAAGACCCATACCAGAACCTTCGTATTCATTTTTACCATGGAGCCTTTGAAAAATTACAAAGATCTTATCGAAATATTCAGCCTTGATGCCGATACCGTTGTCTTTTATTGAGAAAGCCCATTCTTGTCCTAAGTCTTCCCCTTCAATACTGATTTTTGGTGGTATGTCATTTTCCCCATACTTGATAGCATTGCTGATGAGATTTTGAAAAATCTGATACAATGGAGTTCTATGTACGTATAATTTTGGAAGATTTTTAGTGGTAATACTTACAGATTTTTCAGAAATTAATTTTTTATTTAATGATATCACCTGATTGATCAATTCTGTGAAATCAATCCATTCTTTCTTACCATCAAATTTGCCAACCCTTGAATATTCTAACAGATCCATGATGATCTGTCTCATTCTTTTGGCACCGTCGACGGCAAAAAAAATGTATTGATTGCCTTTTTCGTCCAGCTGATCAGCATATTTTTTTTGAAGTTGTGTCAAGAAACTACTGATCATTCTCAGTGGCTCCTGAAGGTCATGAGAAGCTGAAAACGCAAAGGCTTCAAGATCACTGTTTTTGTTTTTCAGCTCCTTCAAAGCGGTTTCCAATACCTGATTTTGATGATTAAGTTCGCTTCTGATATTTTTCTCTTTATGCAATGCACTTTCCAATCCCTTAAAAACCATCGGTATTAATGCAGAAGAAAGAAAACCCAAAAATATAAGGTTAGAACTCGAGGCTAACCACTGTGCCTGATTGTGATATTCACTGTCAGACCAAGGGAGAATGTCAAATGGGATCAGTCCAGCTATGAGTCCACAGATTATTATATTGATGATGGATGGATAATATGCATATTTGTTGGGAAAAATGATGATGAAAAAAAAAGTAGCTCCCAAAAGATAAACAAGTCCAGGGCCTGTAATGCCTATGAGGTAAAGAAATGTAGTGGCTATAAAGTAAACACAAAAAATAAACAATCCCTGTCTTACTTGTATGCTTAATTTTGGTAAAAAGCCAATGCTGATTATTAAGGCGACACAAAAGATATCCACTGCAATCAGATATCCTAAGCCATTTATCCAGCTGAAGTAAATTCCTGGAATTAGAGCAATTAAAGAAAATGGGAGAATATAAATGACTGTCTGGCAGAAAAGTTTATTTTTCCAGTAGTCAAGACTATTGTCCTCCTTGCCTTTAATTTGAAAATTGCGATTGAGGGTTTTTTTATATTTATCCCAGAGTTTCATAATTGAAGATTAATGGAGAATTCGGGGATATAAATTTTCATCGTTCTTGATGGAAAATTGGTTTGAAATATTTAACAGGTAATTAAATGTATGGCAAATACAAAAACCTGAATAGTGATACAGGTTCTTTACAAATTAATAAAAATTAATTATAAAAGTACAATTCTTTCTCACTTAGTTTGGGTTTGATAAACCTAAGCTTAATCATAGTTATCAACCCGAAAATTGGCCCTGGAGCAAGAATCAAAAACAAATATTTTGGATTCATTTCCTGGGAAAGTAGGCTTAAAGCTTGAATACTGACAATTGTGATGGCAAAGCCTACGCAATTTACGATAGTGAGAGCAGTACCTCTTGAAGTTTCTGGGGAATTTTGGGCTACTAAAGTGGAAAACATAGGTGAATCAGCAGTTATCGATAAGCCCCAAATCAGTAAGAAAGCCAAAAATACTTCTGGAAATGGCTGTATTAAAAAAACTGGAGAAAGGAGGCAACATATTCCAGAAATACTGAGAGCGAATGAAGCAATCAACTTCGGACTGAATCTTTCGGACAACACTCCCCCCAGTCCACAGGATATTCCCCCGACAGCGATTATAATGAATGACCACAAAGGTAAATTGAAATTTGTATCATGAAGTGCTCCAAACGATTGAAGGAGAAATGGAATAAATGTCCAAAAAGCATACAATTCCCACATATGGCCAAAATAACCATAAGCGGCAGCACGGAAAGCCCTAATTCGGAAAACAGTGAAAAAAGCGCTGAAATTAAATTTTTTCCCAACTTTTCTGTACGGTCCATCAGGAACAGTTATTACCAATATAATTCCTCCTGCCAAAGCCAAGAAAGAGGTGGTATAAATCACAGTTTTCCACGGTAAATCATCTGTCAAACTTTTGACCAAATGTGGAAATGAAGTACCTAAAACCAAAGCACCCACTAAAAATCCCAATGATTTTCCCAGACCTTTTTGAAAATAATCAGCAGCGATTTTCATCCCTACAGGATAAATACCTGCAAGGAAAAACCTGTCATAAACCTGAAAATCAGGATATCGATCGCATTCATCCCTTCTAGACTGACCAAAAAGTTGAATAAACTTCCAAAAATGGCGGATATCAAAAATACCCGGGAAGGGGAGAAGTTGTCGGAGATCGTAAAAACCGCAAAAACCAAAGTTCCCGCAATAAAACCCAATTGCACCGCACTGGTTAGGTTTCCCAAAAAATTCTGATCTAGATTCAATTGAGCAATTAAATCAGGTAAAACCGAATTTCCCGCAAACCATAGGGAAGTGCAAAGAAATTGACATAAAACTATAATTGGCAGAACACTTTTCATTCATTTTAAAACTGTTATTCAAAACCTTTTGGAATATTGGAATGATAGGAGTGTTGGTTTTGAAATGCCTCGGCCAAGGCGATGAGCTTAGCTTCTTCAAAATAATTACCGATTAAGGTAATACTCGTTGGCCTGCCTTTATTATCAAATCCATTGGGCAAACTTAGGGCAGGATGTCCTGTGAGATTGGTGATCAGCATTTGCCTTCCTCCAAAAGTGGGGCAAATAATAACATCAAATTCTTTTAGGATTTGGTGGGTTTCTTCTATCAATAACCTTCTATGCCGATTTGCTTGAAGGTATTCCACAGCAGGAATAAACCTCGATTGCCGGAGTGAGTTTGCACGGGACCCTTTATGTTGTTCTACCATTTCACTGTGTTTTCCCGACAAGACCAATTGATCAAAAAATGCCCCAGCCTCTGCACGAAGAATAATATCAAATACCTCAAATGGATAGTCCTCAGGTAATTTGACCGTAAGCGGCTCGATCCCCAAAGCTTTGAATTCATTTAAAGTCCTTTGATTGTGTATATTGTTGCCCAAAGAATCAGAACTAAAAGAAGCAGCCAAATATCCTATCCTTAAATCTTTTAAAGCTGTCTGTTTTCCATATTCAAATGATGCATCCTGAACAGATCTGTCTGTGCCGTCTTTTCCTCTGATAAAATCATAAACAACTGCGCAGTCAACCGCAGAGCGACAAATTGGACCAACTTTATCCATACTCCATGAAAGTGTCATAACACCTGTCCTGCTTACCCCTCCGAAGGTTGGTCTCAATCCTGTGACGCCACATCGAGTTGAAGGAGAAACAATGGAGCCCAATGTTTCTGTTCCAATTGAAAAAGCCACTAATCCGGCAGAGGTGGCTGAACCTGAACCTGCTGAGGAACCTGTGGCGCCTTGATTGAGATCCCATGGATTTTTGGTTTTTCCACCAAACCATACGTCACCTCTTGCAAGGCTTCCAGAAACAAGTTTACCAAGAAGGACTGCCCCAGCATCTTCAAGTTTTTGAACTACTGTTGCTGTTTGATCAAGAATCTGGTCTTTGTAGGGTGCTGATCCCCAAGTAGTGGGATAACCTTTTACGGAGACTAAATCTTTGATACCATAAGGGATCCCATGAAGCGGACCCCTATAAAACCCTTTTGAAATTTCCTCATCTGCTTTTTTGGCCTGTCTGATTGCCAATTCTTCAGTGATGGTGATAAAGGCTAGTAATTGAGCGTCATATTTTTTGATTCTTTGGAGATAGATTTCGGTCAGTTCAAGGGAAGTCAGTTTATTTGATTTTAGAAGTCCAGCGAGTTCTTGAATGGATAAAAAAGCAATTTCATCGCTGTTGTCTGGAAGTTTGACGGATTCGTTAATTACCCAATCATGATGACCATTTGATGGGCTAATGGTCAAATCGAGAGGGTAGGGGTCAAATGAAACAGCTGGTGTCACATCGTTTTCCAGGTTATAAGTCCTCATCGAATCATATCCCTTTCGGTTATTTTCCAAGTAACTGATCATGGTCTCTATTTCAGCTTTTGAAAAATCTAGGTTCAAAAGATTTTGAGCTGCTCTAATTTCCTTCCTTGAAATTGAATCAATTTTTTTAGAAAGTACAAAACCGAAAAATAATCCAACGACAAAAAGTAACCAGATGTGTTTTTTCATTCTTTTTCTAAATAATAGCCTAAAGCACCTGAAGGACATTTTTTCACCTGTTCTATCAATTCAATGGTGGAAGCTGCATTGATACTAATCCAAGGTTTCTCTTTTGGTTTGAATACTTTGGGGAGGCCTCTGACACAGTTTCCTGAATGTGTACACCTTTTGGGCTCCCAAGTGACTGTAATCTCTCCATTACTATATCCTTTTTTTTCCATGGCTATAATTTTATTGCTTGATTGTCAATCCATATCATCTTCCCAATTGCCCCTATGTCTGATAATGTCGTATGCCTGAAGGATAGCTGCTTGCATAGAACCTTCATCGGCAAGACACTTTCCGGCAATATTGTAGGCAGTACCATGGTCAGGAGAAGTACGGACTATGGGTAAACCAGCAGTAAAATTAACTCCTGATTCAAAAGCCAGAGATTTAAATGGAATCAGACCTTGATCATGATACATGGCCAATACCCCATCAAATTTCTTTTGGTGCATCATACCAAAAAATCCATCAGCCGAATAGGGGCCAAAAACCAGGTGACCATGATCCTTAAATTCCCGAATGACAGGTGAGATAATGTTCAACTCTTCGTCACCTAACAGTCCCTCTTCTCCTGCATGTGGATTTAATCCAAGTACTGCTATCCTAGGTTTACCTATTCCGAAATCATTTTTCAAAGACAGGTTCATAATATTAAGTTTGTTCTTAATATTTTCAGCAGTAATGTTCTGAGCTACATTTTTAATTGATACATGTCCTGTAACCAACCCAACCCTGATGTCCTCTGCCACCAAAAACATAAGGCTATTGTTCACACCAAAAGCTTCTGTTAGGTATTCTGTGTGGCCAATAAAATTTTTTTCAGGGGTATTGATGTTGTTTTTATTCAGAGGAGCGGTTACCAAAGCATCAAGTTTGTTTTCCTTGAGGTCTTTGATGGCCTGGTCTAGAGAAGCCAAAGCCATTTTCCCAGCCTCTAAGGTTTCCATACCAGGAATGACTTCAGGACTTTCATCCATGACATTGATCACATTTATTTTTTTGTGGTGAACTTCGTCAATATTTCGAATCTGCATGAAATTGAAATCTTCCAGACCCAATTGCTTTCTGTAAAAAGAAAGAACCTTTCCATGTGCATAAATTACCGGTGTAACCAGTTTTTGCAATCTGCTATCTAAAAGTGCCTTAATAGTAACTTCCGGTCCTATTCCATTGATATCCCCAATGCTAATGCCGATAAGCGGTTTGTGTTTTCTTTGATTCATTAAAATATTTGCTAATTCTCTTTAAATTGATTGCCTGTGAAATTCTTGTAAATCCGTGTCCAATCGAATTCTGATCAGATTTGCTGTTTGCTTGAAATAAGAGAAAACCTATTTGCTATTGACAAATAATAGTAGAGCTTCAGGATAATTCTCTTAATTTTGAACTGCAATTTATATAAAATAATCATAGTATAGCCAATGGAGAAATTCAAACCCAAAAAACACCTTGGGCAGCATTTTCTAACAGATCTCAGTATCGCAGAAAATATTGCAAAGGCAGTAAAAGGTCATTTTGGAGTAAAGAAAGTCCTGGAAATAGGTGCGGGTATGGGGGTGTTGACTGATTTTCTTTTGGCAGAGGATTGGGATTTATACTTGGTGGAAATTGACAAAGATTCCATTCAATACCTCCACAAAAAGTATCCTGATTTGGGAAATAAGATTATTGAGGCTGACTTTTTGAAGGCAGATTTTGTATCTATTATGGAGGGCCCTTATGTCATAGCCGGAAATTTTCCCTACAATATTTCTTCCCAGATCTTTTTCAAAGTATTGGAGCAAAGAAATCAAGTTACAGAAGTAGTCTGCATGCTTCAAAAAGAGGTAGCGCAGCGTATTGCGTCTCCCAAAGGGAATAAAGAATATGGTATTTTGTCAGTGATGTTACAGGCATTTTATGATATCGAGTACTTGTTTTCAGTCCCTCCTGAAGTGTTCAACCCACCTCCCAAAGTTAATTCCGGGGTGATCAGGTTGACAAGAAATGGGGTTGGAAAATTGGATTGCGATGAAAAAAAATTTTTCAAAGTGGTCAAACAAGCATTCTCGACAAGACGCAAAACCTTGAGGAACTGTCTGAAACCCTTTGGTGTTTCGGAATCCTTAAATCAGGATCCTATATTGGACAAAAGGGCTGAGCAGTTGGATGTGCAGGAATTTATTGGATTAACACAAAAATTACAGGAATCTTGGAACCAATAAAAACATTTGAATTATCCAAAGAATATTTGGAGAGTCTTCGTGAAGGGATTGAATTAAATGACAATGATTTTATAAGTCAGTCCCTTGAAGGGGTTAATGTGGCGGATATTGCTGCAATCCTAGATGAGCTGAATATGGATGAAGCCATCTATGTTTTGCGTTTATTGGAACCAACAGTTTCCGCTGATATCCTTATTGAACTTGATGAGGATTCCCTGATCAAGGTCATCAGGGAAATGAAGGCCATAGAGTTGGCAACTTTAATTGATCAGATGGATTCTGATGATGCGGCGGATATTCTGATCTTAATGCCTTCAAAAGAAAGGGAAGAGGTAATTGATAACCTTCAAGACCGCGAAAAATCATCACATATTCTGGAATTACTCCGCTATGATGAAGATTCTGCGGGTGGTTTGATGGCCAAAGAATTTATTAAGGCCAACCAAAATTGGAATGTCATTCAGACCATTGAGGAAATCCGTAGGCAGGCCGAAAAAGTAGAAAAAATCTATTCCATCTATGTGGTGGACAACAGGCAACACCTCCTTGGCAGGGTTTCATTAAAAAAAATAATTCTTGCCTCGTCAGATACAAAGATCTCCGATATATATGAACCCGAATTGATTTCAGTACCGACCTATATGGATGGGGAGGAAGTGGCCGAAATCATGAGAAAGTATGATTTGGAATCAATGCCTGTGGTCAATGCCAAAAACAGGCTTGTGGGTAGGATTACTGTGGATGACATCCTTGATTTAATCAGGGAACAATCTGAAGAGGACATGCAGGCCATGACAGGTATCTCAGCAGATGTGGAGGAATCTGATTCAGTGTTCAGAATTTCAAAAGCAAGACTGCCTTGGTTATTGATTGGTGTAATAGGTGGATTGATGGGTGCAGGGATTATTGATTTTTTCGAAGCAGGTCTCCAAAAGATTATTGCTTTGGCCTCTTTTATTCCTTTGGTAGCTGCAACAGGAGGTAATGTTGGAATCCAGTCTTCCTCTTTGGTCGTCCAAACTTTGGCTTCTAAATCTGTTTTTGATGATACTCCATGGCAAAGATTTGTAAAAGGCTTGTTGATCGCTTTGGTCAATGGAGTAGTCCTTGGAAGTTTTGTAGTTCTTGTAGTCGTCTTTTTATACAAACATGAATGGATTTTTGGAGTCACCATTGGTTTGGCCATGTTTTGTGTGGTATTGATGGCTTCATTTATGGGTACTGTTACACCCCTTGTTCTCAATAAATTTGGAATCAATCCAGCCATAGCCTCAGGACCATTTATAACTACTGCAAATGACCTGTTGGGATTGGCGGTTTATTTCGGGGTAGCGATGTGGTTGTTGCAGATTTAATATTGAGATGTGGGACTTGAGACGTGAGATTTGAGACATGAAACAAAGCTTGTCCAGAAGAATTTAGGGAAGCCAAGAATCAAGAGAAGCGAGATCCGAGAACCGATATTAAAAAATCTACAATCTAAAACCTGATTGGCGGTATACAGTCCTACAATCTAAAATCTACCCTCTACCTTTATCCTTCATCCTTCACCCCTCTGCTCAAGGCCCAAAATTAAACTTTTTCACTTCTATCTGTGCCCATGTCCAATCTCCTGATTCCAATCGCCAAGTAGCATCACATTTAACCGGGAT
This sequence comes from Aquiflexum sp., assembly GCF_041751335.1. GTDB lineage: Bacteria > Bacteroidota > Bacteroidia > Cytophagales > Cyclobacteriaceae > Aquiflexum. The sequence continues at coordinate 407 of NZ_JBGSXS010000313.1, read as the reverse complement.
TTTAATTCCATTTATTTCTTTTGTTTCTAGGGCCTTGACAACCCATTCTATTCTATGGGCTTCTGGACCACTTCCCATATAGCGTAGTGCTGAAAATTTCTCAAATTCACCATTTTCTTTGAAAGTAAATATTCCAGAACCTGTTGTGCCTTTGAAAGTGATGGTGGCTTTGGCCGATTGATGGTCAAGGGCTTCCCAAGTGATATAATCCTCTAACGCAGCCGTTGGAATCCAAACAATCTCCCCCAAAAACCTTTGCAGGGCAGCTTCATTAATTTGAGGATTATATCCATCCTTGGCAACCGGAAAGATTGAAAGTATTTTAAAAAGCATTTCACCTTCCCCATCTATAAATTTATCCCTTCCCAGGGTATTGATAAATCGCATGATTTTCATATCCGCATTCC
>NZ_JBGSXS010000312.1:0-4066 GCF_041751335.1 Aquiflexum sp. | reverse complement strand
CATTTCCCAGATCAAAAATCAAAAAATCAATATTCTCCAGTTTTTTCATTTGTAATCAGGTTGTAAAATTAAAACCAAATATGTAACATTGCAGTCCCAAAAGCAAGGTCAAATGCTAAAAAATCGGGGCATATAGCTCATCCCGATAGTTATCGGGAGGTTAGAGCTTCTGACTCTCCTGATAGCTATCGGGACAGAAAGTTCCTCAGAAATAAAAAAATTAGGGCCTATAGCTCAGTTGGTTAGAGCTTCTGACTCTCCCGATAGCTATCGGGACAGGAGGTGCAAAAGAAAATGTAAATAATTGGGCCTATAGCTCATTCGGTTAGAGCAACTGACTCATAATCAGTAGGTGCCTGGTTCGATTCCAGGTGGGCCCACAAGCCGTTCAGTGATGAACGGCTTTTTTTATAACTTTAATCATGAAAGCATATGAGGCAAAAATCGAAAGCTTATATCCCTAACTTAAAGAAATATCCTGAAATTGGAGAGAAACTACTATTCAAATTCCGTAGTATCTGACTCCCCCGAAAACATTCGGGGCAGTAGGTGGCTGGTTCGATTCCAGCTGGGCCCACAAGCCGTTCAGTGATGGACGGCTTTTTGTTTTTTCAACCAGTTCTATTATTTTCATTAATGGATAGATTTTTTTTGTACATCCTTTTTTCCGGGAAGCTGAACAGGTTTTATACAGGAGTAACAACTCTTGAACTTGAAGAACGATTGGAAAACCACTTATTGAAGAAATACAGAAAACTTAATTTTACCCAAAAAGCAGACGATTGGACAATATTCCATTTTCTTGAATGTGATAACTTCTCTCTTGCAAGAAAAATTGAACTACATATCAAAAGGTTAAAATCAATACCTCCCATTATAATCACTCCCCATATATGCTCCCCATTTTAATGGTTTGGTAATGGGGATGTTAGTTTTTAATAAATTGATCTGCAAGCCGTCAAAGGCATAGGTATGATACATATTGTTGCTGTGGCAAAATACGATATCCAACAGGTTATCCTTATCCAAATCCCCCATCCAAGGTGTTGAGGATGTGTTGTGGCCTGCAAGTAGTGGCAAGAGGGCCGTTTTCCTTCCTTTTTTAGTAAAATCAACAACAGATATGGTGTTATAGAACAATTTCTTACCTGCCCGATCTGTCCCACTTTTATTTTCACAGATGATGATTTCATCCACACCGTCACCATTAATATCCAAAACCAAAGGCGAGGTGGACTGAAAACTCCCAAACTGCTGCTTGTACTTTATTTTCCCGTTTGCCCCGTCAATCATCACATTGGTACAATCGGAAAATAGGGGCCAAATACCGGTATTGGCATTTACAAAAACATCCAGATTTTGATCATTTGTAAAATAACCTACAGCGGGTGAACTGTAAATTTCAGTACCGGGCAAAGATACCTTCCAAAGTGTCTGCTTAGTTTGGCCATCAAAGGCAAAAACCCTTCCGTCAACTGAGTTGGCAATAATATCATCAATCCCATCCCCATTCAGGTCTGCCCAAACGGCAGGTGCTATAAATCCCTTTTCTTTGCTACCGGCAAGAACCCTGGCCATTTTGATATCTCCATTCAGGATATCCTTGAGGCCCACCACATATAGATTACCTCCGATGGTCTCTCCGCCTGTTCCGAAAACTACCTCGATATCGTCTATGTGGTTTTGATTTGACAGGGTAATGGAATGATAAGTTTCCTTTTGATCAGGTGTTTCAACTTCTACTATAATTTTCCCATTGGAAGAATCTATTACTATTATCTTTCCGGCTGGCCTGTTGGGGTCATAGGAGGCTTTGAGTACGTTCCCACCATTGGAAACAAGAATCTCCGGTAGGCCATCTCCTGTAATGTCCGGCATCAATTGGGAATTATAGAAGTTAAAATATTTTTTCTGAACCAGCTTCTTCAATTGATTGGTTTCCACAAAATCCCAAATCACCGTTCCATTCTTTCCGTCAATCGCCTGTAGTATCGCTGACCTGCCCCCTATTACCACATCCTCCACGCTGTCCCCGTTGATATCCAACAAGGCTGCAGAACCGTAAATCTGATCGATAGCCGGCCTTTTCCAAATAATTTCACCGGATTTTCCATCCAATGCCACAATCGCCGTGTCAGCAGCCTGAAATTCAATCCTGCCCATACCTACAATTATATCCAGAATACCATCCCCATTAAAGTCTGTAGCCCTTGGAGAAGAAAGAGATCCTAAATTGGGGAAATTAGAAGACCAAGCAAAATGATTATCCTTGGATTGGTTTTGGAATTCTGAATCGGATCTTTTGTCTGAAAAACCGATAAATAGTACAGGTAAAATCAGTATAACTTTGGAGAAAAATTCAACGACCAACCAAAAATTTTTCAACAATAACATAGATTCACCAAATTGATATTTAGAATAAAAATAAGAAAAGAATTAGAAAATATGAATTTTTAAAAATTTCCATTCTCCATCAGTTTTTCTATAAAAACATCATTTTTCTCTTCAATTGAAAAAAAAGACTTTTTCAATATATCATAGCAAGTAGATTTTCATTAAATTAAGAATTCTAATCTTTTCTCTTGTATTCCCAAAAAAGTAATGAAGTCTTCCCAACTGCAAAGCTCAAAAAAACCAGGAGGTAGGCAGAATACCACTACCAATTCATCTCAGTCACTTCAAATTCAGGACAATAGAAAAACTTCTCAGGATCAAAAGAACTTAATCAAGATGGCCAATAATGGAAAACAATCCATTCAACTCAAAGAAATAGGGAATATCTTGAATCCAAATATTTTACAAACTGTATCGAATGATCCTAAATCAACAGCAATATTCCAATTGAGCCGTGCAAACCGGGATAGGGAACGACTCAGAGCCTCATGGCAAAACAGAACCCGTTTTTTGGCTATTTTAATGGTTATTGCAGCAAATATTGCCAATGAAGCATATGTACTGGAAGATGTAGATGACCTGATCAACGAACCAGATAGGGTAATTTTGGAAGATGAAGTCCAAAGAAGAATCGCTTTACGGGAAGAACGCCGAGCCCAGCAAGAAGAACAACGCGCCCAACAAAAGCATATGCGAAAACAATTCAACAATTCTTCAAAAAAAGGAAAAGGGTATAAAGGCCGTTAAAATATGAAATTGCACGAAAACATTATTGAAACCAATTGAAATTCATTAACTTATGCTTCAATAATTTTTAGCTCTTCAAATAAAAAATATGCTAATGAAATCTTCGATCCTGCAAAGTTCAAGAAAATCAAAGAGTACTCCGAAATCAAAAAGCAGTTACTCCCCTACCACCCAACTTCAGGACAAACGCAAACTTACCCAAGACCAACAGCACTTAATCCATTTGGCCAATAAAGGTAAATCTGCAGTACAGCTGAAAGCATTCGATCATCTTTTAAACGGAAATGCTACCCTTCAAAAAATGGATCTCGAAGAAGAGGAACCCATACAGGGAAAATTTGAAAATATTCAAAAGCAAGGATTGGAGGAAGAAGAACTGATGCAGGGAAAGTTCAAAACCATCCAAAAAATGGGGCTCGAAGAAGAAGAACCGCTACAAGGAAAGTTTGAAACTATTCAAAAGCAAGGACTAGAGGAAGAAGAACTGATGCAGGGAAAGTTCAAGACCATCCAAAAAATGGAATTGGAAGAAGAGGAACCCCTTCAGGGAAAATTTGAAACTATCCAAAAGCAAGGAATGGAGGAAGAAGAATTGATGCAGGGAAAGTTTGAAACTATTCAAAGGCAAGAGAACAATACAGGTCTTCCTGACAACCTCAAATCTGGGATAGAAAACCTTTCAGGATACTCCATGGATGATGTCAAAGTTCATTACAATTCAGACAAACCCGCAACACTTCAGGCCCATGCTTATGCACAAGGCACTGATATCCATATTGCATCCGGTCAGGAAAAACACCTCCCCCATGAAGCTTGGCATGTAGTCCAACAAAAGCAAGGCAGGGTAAAGCCTACTATTCAATTACAAGGTAAAGTTAATGTCAATGATGATGCTGGGTTGGAGCAGGAGGCGGATGTGATGGGG
>NZ_JBGSXS010000311.1:0-2262 GCF_041751335.1 Aquiflexum sp. | reverse complement strand
TACCCCGATGATAGGAGAGATGTCATTGATGGGGAATTGAAATTTTCTGGGTCGGCTATAATTAATTATTTGGTCTTTAAAGTATTAGAAATTGATTGATAGTAGATATTTGTTGATATTAAGATTAGGGGTGAAATCTGCCTTCGAATTATTTTGGGAGAAGTTTGCAAAGGCTTTTAATTATGTATTTCTTTGCACTCCCATTTAGATGGGGTCTAATAGAGAGGTGTCCGAGTGGTTGAAGGAGCACGCCTGGAAAGTGTGTATACCCGTGAGGGTATCGAGGGTTCGAATCCCTTCCTCTCTGCGATAGAGCCAACTTTGGCATTAAAGTTGGCTTTTTCTTTTTTTTTCAAAATTGTTTTTTTCCGGAAGGTATGGAAACTCTCGATCATTTAATTGGGTTTGGAATCGACCTAAAGGAGATTCGCTAGAGGATGTGCGGTGAGGATACGAGCAGTCCCTTCCTCTCTGAAAAAAAATATCCGGAGCAATGCTTCGGGCTTTTTGCCATTATTTATGTGTTTGGCCATCATTTGTTCAGCCACCTCAATTTCTTTAAACCAGAAAAAATAACCGTACTCATTTTTACAAGTAATTAGATTCCGATTCAGTTAATTTTATTTAAGATTTAAGACAAAGTCCATTGGATTCTGCGGATCTATAGATCTTTTTATTTCACTATCTAAACGGAAAGTACTATGAAAAATGCAACATTGGCGACCGACCGCAAAAAATCACTAAAACAAATGGCCAAAAATAATTTTGAAGGTTTACGGACAAATTCCTTTTCATGATAATCAAAAAATGATGACACGTGAGGAAAAAATTGCAATTATCGAAAGCTATATCCATGGCTTGGGAAATGGGAATTTTGAAAGGGTTCCCTTTGCGGAAGATGTGAGTTATGAAAGCCCTCTCACTCCTAAACTTCAGGGACAAAAAGCAATAGGATTTCTTGAATCCCTTTTTCCCATTATGAAAGGAGCTCAAATGTTGCAGCATATTGTAGAAGACGATTATGTGGCCACGGTCTTTAATCTAAAAACACCGAATGGGACGACAACCGTTTTTAACAATTCCGAGTAGCCGATGGCAAACTAAAGGAAATCAATCCCTATTATGATCCAAGTGTGCTGAATGAAGCAGCCAAACTGTTATGATCCTGATTGATTAAGATGGGAGGTAATTAACATTAATTTGATTTCTCCTCCAAAATATTTATCTAACAGAGGAATATTTTGGATTATCCAATTACTAATACAATTCCTTTGATTTTTTATAAATATTTCAAAATGAAACAATTGTGCTAATTTTTGAATCAATAGTGGCAATAGATCTAATTTATAAAAGCCAATTTTATACTATCAATGGTTGATCAATTTATTTGGTGTTATCATCTGAATGAATCAGCCTGAAATCAGTTTTAGAATCTCTTTGCACAATAGATTCCAGTCTATCAAATTAAAATTGTTTAGCCATGGGAAATCTTAGACCTCCTTCAAAATTCGATCTTTTCGGTTTTTTATTGATGCTTTTCAATTTTAAAAAATCTGCCATTCGACACGTTATTAAAAAGCAAAAGCATGAAAAATATAAAGTCTCTTATCCAGGTTTATTGTGGGGAATATTTTTGTTTTTCGCTATAACCGATGCTTATTGTCAGGGTACCATTCAGGGAAGTGTAAAGAATGACAAGGGACAGCCCATTGCATTTACAAATATCCTGGTTTTGGAAAAAACTGACTCATCATTGATTCAGGGGGTGGTTTGTGATGAATCCGGCAAATTTTATTTGTCACAGATTCCCAAAGGAAGCTATCTGATTTCTGCTCATATGTTAGGGTTCCAAACTTACTTTTATTCTCCTGTTTCATTGGAAGTAAATAACAATCAAACCTTGGAGTTTATTTTGACAGAAGAATTTTCAGAATTATCCGAGGTTATGGTCTCTGCCCAAAAGCCTCTATTTGAACAGCAGATGGGAAAGTTGGTCGTAAATGTAAGCAGCAGCATCATTTCGTCTGGATCTACAGTACTTGAAGTCCTTTCAAGAACCCCTGGAATTCTGATAAATCAGCAAAACAATTCGATCACCATGAACGGTAAAGAAGGTGTGATGGTCATGCTGAACGGCAAACTTGTCCGTCTGCCAATAAATGTTGTTGTTCAGATGCTTTCGGGAATGAATGCCGATCAGGTGAGCACCATTGAAATAATCAGCAATCCCCCTTCCCAATATGATGCTGAGGGAAATGCAGG
>NZ_JBGSXS010000310.1:0-2680 GCF_041751335.1 Aquiflexum sp. | reverse complement strand
CTCCAAAATTTCTATCAGTCAGTCAGGCTGGGATTGCAGAGCAAGACAGGATTTTGGGGGTTTACCATAATGGAATAGCAAAAGCATATCCCATCAACATCCTGAATTTTCATGAAATTGTGAATGATTTTTTTAAAGATCATCCTGTGGTGGTCACATACTGTCCACTGTGTGGAAGTGGGATTGTTTTCGACGCTGAAATTAATGGGGAGCGAAAAACCTTTGGTGTTTCAGGACTATTGTACAATTCGGATATTCTGCTCTACGACAGGGAAACCGAATCCCTTTGGTCACAATTAAAAAATGAATCCGTAAGCGGAGAAATGAAAGGCTGGTCTTTGGTCAAAATTGCAACAGCCAATACTACTTGGGGAAAGTGGAAAGAAAACCACCCGGAGACATTGGTACTTTCAAAAGAAACAGGATTTGCCCGCGATTACAGTAGAAATCCCTATCCTGGCTACGCTCAATCAGCCAAAATCTACTTTGAAGTGGCTGAAATGGATGACAGTTACCATCCCAAAGAAATGGTGGTTGGATTGGAAATCAACGGAAAGCACAAAGCCTATCCCTTTTCAGAGCTGAAAAAGTCCGGTGAACACGAAATCGAGGATGTGTTTCAGGATCAAAAGCTTTCTATAAGTTTTGATGCAGACAGCCAAAGTGCCGAAATCAGGGATGCCGAAGGAAAGATTATCCAGACCGTGATGAACTTTTGGTTTGCTTGGTATGCGTTTTATCCTAAGACAGAGGTGTTCAAGTTTTGAACCAGCTGTTGACCCCAAATGTGGGACATCTTACCTTCCTTTGGGAAAATTGACAGAAAGAAGAGGGTAATTGACACTTTCGGAAAGAATGATTCCTGATAGTTTTAGGCTCCTCAATGGAAAGTTTGTAATTTAAGTGTTGCTATGGAGCTTTTTTAAATTTAAAGATATGACCATGAAATTTGATGCTATTGTGATAGGTTCAGGGCAGGCAGGTACGCCCATAGTTTTTAAACTTGCGGGTGAAGGGATGAAAGTGGCCTTTATCGAAAAAGAATTTCTTGGAGGCACCTGCGTGAATGTGGGCTGTACCCCGACCAAAGCCTATGTGGCTAGTGCCAGAAGAATGTTTGATGCCCTAAATGGTGAAGCCTTGGGGGTGAACATTCCTAAGGGGGCAAAAGTTGATCTCCTGAAAGTCAAAGAACGAAAAGATAAGCTGGTCCAAAAATCAGTTGAAGGAATTGCCAAAGGCATTGATGGCGAGGAAAAGATTTCTTTTTACAAAGGTGAGGCACGGTTTACGGACAAAAAGACCATCACAGTCAATGGGGAAAAGTTGGAAGCAGATAAAATATTCATCAATGTTGGCGCAAGACCCTCTATCCCGGATTCATTCAATGGGTTGGATTACCTGACCAATCAGAGCATATTGGAACTGGATATCCTTCCCGAACATTTGGCCATCATCGGGGGGAGTTATATAGGACTGGAATTCGGACAGATGTTCAGAAGATTTGGCAGTAAAGTGACCATAGTGGAAAAGAGCGACAGGATTATTACCAAAGAGGATGAAGATGCCTCAGCCGAAATCCAAAAAGTACTGGAAAGAGATGGGGTGGAATTCCGGTTAGGGGCTGAATGTATAGGGGCAGAACAGAATGCAGATGGATCTTTCAGGGTGAAGGTGGATTGTGAAAATGGAGATCCTGAGTTTCAAGCAAGCCATTTGCTTTTGGCCGTCGGCAGGATTCCCAATACGGATACCCTTCATCTGAATGCTGCCGGTATTGAAACCGATGATAAAGGTTACATCCAAGTCAATGACAAGCTTGAAACCAATATACCCGGGATATATGCCTTGGGAGACTGCAACGGAAAAGGGGCATTTACCCATACTGCATATAACGATTTCGAAATTGTTAATGCCAACCTTTTTCAAAATGGCAACAGAAAAGTTTCTGACCGCATTCTTACATATGGATTGTTTGTCGATCCACCATTGGGAAGGGCAGGTATCAATCTACAGGAAGCCAAAGAAAAAGGCCTGAACGTGTTGATAGGTTATCAGGAAATGAAAAAAGTTGCTAGGGCAAAAGAAAAAGGGGAGACCGACGGCTTTATGAGGGTGATTGTGGATGCGGATTCCAACAAAATCCTAGGTGCGACAGTTCTAGGTGTGGGAGGAGATGAAATCATCAGCGGGATTTTGAATGTCATGTATGCTGATGCACCTTATACGGTCATCCGGGATTCGGTGCAGGTACATCCAACAGTGTCAGAATTGATTCCCACATTATTGGAGGATTTGGAATAGGAATAAGAATTAAGACTTAAGAAACAAGATCCAAGACATTTACTATATTAAACAATATCCTTTGGGATAAATTAAAAAAATAATAATGAAAGCAATCTGGAACAATACCGTAATCGCAGAAAGTGAAAAAACCATTCAAATAGAAGGAAATCACTAGTTCCCGGCAGGTACCATCAAAAAGGAGTTTTTCAAATCCTCCGATACACATAGTACTTGCCCTTGGAAAGGTGAGGCATCTTATTATTCGCTTGAGGTCAACGATGAGACCAACAAAGATGCAGCTTGGTATTACCCGGAGCCCAAACCTGCGGCCAGGGAAATCAAGGACCACGTTGCTTTCTGGAAAGGGGTCAAAGTGGAGCGATAAGCTCTTTAA
>NZ_JBGSXS010000309.1:0-32678 GCF_041751335.1 Aquiflexum sp. | reverse complement strand
GATGGGGACAGTCCGGCTAAACTGTCCATGAAGATCTTTGGCCAATACTTTGATACCGCCTTCTTCATCGAGTTTTTTATTCGACCATTTTGTCTTGGAGTAAAGCTCTTTTAAAGGCTTTTCCCAAACTTTGTGAATTTCACCCTGAAAATGAAAGTCATCTTCCAAAGTAAAACCCTCATTGAGAATTTCTTCCTCAGAAATTTCCTCTCTTTCCGTAAATAACATGTCCAACTGACTTTCCAAAAAATTCTTACCGAACCCAATTTTCAATTTGAAAATATGACTGTAAGGAGGTGGAATTACTCCTGAATCATATTCAATTTCTAATCGGGTTAGGTCTTCAGTTTTTAGATGCATGTATTTAAATGATTTGAATAATGGAATGCAATAACGATTAAAAGTAGCTTTTTTTATTAATAGTTCAATAGTAGGTTGATTTGTAGGAGACAACCCATTCTATATTACTGATATCTAGTTTGTTAAGAATTATTATTTTTATTTTTAACTTCTTTATTTTATTTAACCAGGTTTGAAAATAATACCTTTGAAGGATATTTTATTTTTTCATCCTCTTGTTTTTTTGGATGTGAAAGGAAAACAGAAACTGTCATCATTGTTCAAAATCTCAAAGCTGTAGAAGTTGCATAAGAGACCATTCCAATTTATATAGATTTTGTGGGAAAGGTGTACGGAAAGGCTGATATTCCAATCCCTGCAAGGGTGGATGGGTTAATTGAGAAAATCCACTTCAATGAAGGATTGAGGGTCAATAAAGGTCAGTTGCTTTATATTGACCACTGCAAACTGACGCACTCACCCTTTCAGCACCATATACTTCTTCAGATCGGAATGAAGGATTTCTTCCAGTTCACGTTCATTTCCTTTACTGGTTTCTGTAAAGAGGAAACCGAATACACCAAATTTTTCCATATTCACTTTTCTGACATGTAATGGGTTCTCAAAATCCTTTGCAATGGCTTCAAAATCAAAACATTCAATATCTTCTTGGGCCACATCAGTTTGATTATCCAGAAGAATTAAACTGTACTTTTTGTCTTCTCTTTTTTCAAATACTTTCTCCCAATCAGGCCTTTTTGAATTGAAAAAATATTCATAGGAATTGATGCCATAGGAAAACCAAGTCAGGTCAGCTGTAGTACACCATCCACCAAATCGCATGGGGTTTACTTCTATAGGATTGATTTTTCCGGGTTCACTTTCCCGGAATTCAATATGCAACGGAAAATTTCTAAGATCGATCCTTGAACCGATCATAAGGAGAAAATCCATGATGGGTTGGTAAAGTCTGTCAATAACCTCCTTCGAACTTGAGTATACCCTGTCGCTGACGTCATACTCCGAAGTAAAGACATGATGAAGTACATTTAAAATTACCGGTTCTCCATTTTCATTAAAGTAACAGTCAAATGCATATTCCTCCCCACGGATATATTCTTCAATGATAAAATCCGTGTTGCTTACCACTTCTTTGGGATAAAGGGATTTAGTTTTTTCAATCTGCTTCTCGATTTTGCTGACAATGGACGGCCAATCTTCAGGCCTATCCACTTTGTGCACAGCAATACTGAAAAACCCAACAGCAGGCTTGATTATAAAAGGAAATTTGAACCCAGTGATATCTAAATTTACCAATTCTGACAAAGTCGCTGATCTGAAAAAATAATCAGGGTAGGCTTCTTGAATCAGCTTTCTAAATTTGAATTTGTTTTTAAAGATCTCGATCTTTTCGGGAAGAGTTGTCCCTTTCAGGTTTTGCTGTATCCATGCAATGCTGTTTTCCGAATTGGTATAAACGGGGCTCATTGGATTTGACTTGAACCAGGCTATGGCATCTTCATCACTGATCAAATTGGCATTTCTTCCATGAAGGATTTTTTTGGCTTCTTTAGTAGCAACAACTGGGAATTGATTTTTAACGACGGTGTCTATCAGAAAGTCTGATGTGTAGGGGTAATCCAAAAGAATCATAAACAGTGTTTTTCAATCGCGAAGATAGAATCATCTTAGATTGATGTTCATATTATTTTTACCTGCGGTAACTTTAAATGCTGCTTTGGCAAATGATGGTGGTCCAAAAGTTCCCATCGCATCATTTGAAAACCCATAGCCATCTCTTGGAATACCAAAAGCGTTGGTTCTCAACTTCCCCGTATTCTGACTGTCATGAAATACAGAAAGGGCATAAGTACCTTCCGGGATATTATCAAAAACAGTAATGGCCTTATTTCCTGAAATTTTAACAGATGCACTTTTGAATGCTTTGTCAGGATCGTCAGGAAAGCCGGAATCACCTTTAAAAAGCAAAACCCTGACTACGCCTTGTTCATTTTTCACGTTGGTCACTGTCAGTGTCAGAGAATTTGAATTTTGGTCAAAAACCATAGTTCCCACAAGTAAAGAAAGTATAAAAAGTAATTTCATAATAATAATTTTATGGTTTCTAATCGATTTATTTTTCCGGACTCAGTTCTTACAAATTTGTCGAATACAAAAACCTCTTTGGGTACAAGATAATTTATAAGATTTGCTCTTAGGTCATTTCGAAAGGATTTTATTTTGGATGCTTCAATTAATTCACCTTCAAGGATAAGCAACAACCTTTGACCAAGTTTTTCATCTTTTTTCCCAAAAACGAAAAATGATATTTCTCCGAAATGATTTAAAATAAAGGGTGACAATTGTGGTTCCAATATCTCAGGTTGAATTTTTATTCCCCCTGAATTAATGGTAAAGTCAGACCTGCCAACCCATTTGAATTGACTCTTATTCAACAAAACAACAATATCATTTGTTTGGAGTTTTTCCTCAGAAGCCATAGCTGCTGAGATCCATAGACGTCCATCCTCATCAGTGCCAATGCTGACACCCCTAAGGGTCTCAAATACCAATTCATCTTTTGTGATAGGAGCAAGGGCAATATGGGATACTGTTTCGGTCATTCCAAAAGTTTGGTAAGCATTGATATGTTCTTCAACGATTTTATCTTTCAATGAGGTTGAACTTGGCGCACCGCCAATAATCAATAAGCCTATATTTTTTAATTTCTTGATAGTTACTTCATCTGACAAGCATGCCTGCACTTGTAACGGTACCATGGCGGCAAAATCAATGCGAGATTCAATCCAAAGCTCCTCTAATGGATTCTCTTTGGGTTTTACAAAAACCAAATTAGCATTCCATTCCATGGCCCGGACAAACATCATTTTACCTGCAATCATATCGGTGTTTAGGCAACAAAGCAATGTTGACTCGGAGTCAATTTTCAAATAAGCTTTGGTTGCTTCAGCAGAAATCTCCATTTGCAGGCGGTTGACAAAGATTTTTTTAGGCTTCCCAGTGGACCCTGAAGTTTTTAATTCAAATTCTTCTACTCCGTTTAGCCATTGTTTGCAAAATAAAAATGCCTGATGCAGATAGGAATCATCTTCATTCCATTGTCCGTTTTTGATTTGGTCAAAAGTGTACTCCTTATTTTCTAGAATGATTTTTCCCATGGCTTTTCAAGACCTTACTCCAATATTCAACAAATTTCCCATAAGCCTGTTATCTTGCGGTTAAAATTTAAACAAAATATTATCATGACGATAAACTGGATAACAGCCAAAGAATATCAGGATATAACCTATAAAAAATGTGATGGTGTTGCAAGGATAGCTTTCAATCGGCCTGAGGTACGCAATGCCTTCCGACCGCGAACCACGAGCGAATTGTATGATGCTTTTTATGATGCGCAGGAGGATACCTCGATTGGTGTGGTTTTGCTATCTGCTGAAGGGCCATCTCCAAAAGACGGTGTTTATTCTTTTTGCTCGGGAGGAGACCAAAAAGCGAGGGGGCATCAAGGATATGTTGGTGAAGACGGGATGCACCGGTTGAATATCCTTGAAGTCCAAAGATTGATACGCTTTATGCCAAAAGTAGTCATCGCAGTGGTTCCAGGTTGGGCGGTAGGAGGAGGACATAGTCTTCATGTAGTCTGTGACTTGACGTTGGCAAGTAAAGAGCATGCGATATTTAAACAGACTGATGCAGATGTTACCAGCTTTGATGGGGGATATGGGTCAGCTTATTTGGCAAAGATGGTTGGACAGAAAAAGGCGCGGGAGATTTTCTTTTTGGGTAGGAATTATTCCGCACAGGAAGCAGCCGATATGGGTATGGTAAATGCAGTGATTCCACACGCTGAACTTGAAGATACTGCCTATCAATGGGCACAGGAAATTTTGGAAAAATCCCCAACTTCCATCAAAATGTTGAAATTTGCCATGAACCTGACAGATGACGGAATGGTAGGGCAACAGGTGTTTGCAGGCGAAGCTACGCGATTGGCATACATGACCGAGGAGGCCAAAGAAGGTAGGAATGCTTTCCTTGAGAAGAGGAAGCCTAACTTCAAGGATATCAAGTGGATGCCATAATTTGATTCAAGTTGATTTGAATATCCCATTCAACATCAAAATGTTTATATCAAAAATAGCCAGGTCCTGACCTAACTTTACATTTATTGGTTTGGTTTTATTAAAAAACGTCTAAGGTTTTTACAAGCTCAACTTCGGACTTCCATAAAAACCTATTTTAACAATGGAATAAAAAAGCATCAATCAAATATTCCCCCTAATTTCAAACCCATGAAACACCTAGAAACTTCCTACACTAGCCACGATGGTATCAAGCTTTACTTACAGGCTTGGATGCCTGAGAAAACCGATGCTTCAATATTGTTAGTCCACGGATTGGGCGAGCACAGTAGTCGATATGCACACTTTGCCAAGAAATTGGTAGATAGGAATATTGCTGTTTTCACTTTTGATGGAAGAGGTCATGGCAAATCTTCATTGCCCAAACCAACTGCCTACGTTTCGGATTATAAAGACTATCTCAAGGATATCGATGCCCTGTTTGGCAAAGTAAAAAATTATGTCCCAGAAGCTCCTGCATTTATTTTTGGACACAGTATGGGCGGGGGAATGGTAGCAGCTTACGCGCTCAATTATCAACCTCAAGCAAAGGGAATAATTTTGAGTGCTCCTGCTTTGAAACCTGATGTAAATGTGTCAAAATTATTGATAGCGGGTGCTTCTATTTTAAGTACTCTTGTCCCCAATATGAAAGTTTTAAAGATTGAAAGTGAAATGATTTCCCATGATCCGGCAGAAGTAAAAAAATACAAGGAAGACCCCTTGAATTACCAAGAGAGTATACCTGCTAGGACAGGTTACCAATTATTGAAAATGATCAGGGAAATTCAATCAAAGTCAGGTCAATTTCAATATCCTGTATTATTGCTTCATGGCACCGGAGACCAACTGACCAACCCAAAAGGAACGGAGGAATTTTTAAAGAATATTACATCCAAAGATGCCACCTTCCGCCGATATCCCGATCTTTATCATGAACTGATAAATGAATATGAAAAAGAGGAGATAATGGAAGAAATTTTGAAGTGGATTTTGGAGAGGATTTAGTTTTCAATCAAGCAATAGAAGCGTTTTGTTTTCTGCTTTTTGAGACGATTAAATGATAAATAGATTGTTCCTCTTTAGGGTAGGAATCGCAACTAAAACAGTTGGATATAGGACAGTACCTTTCCCGGGAATCAGTTCGTGAGGAAATCAAAAATCGATTCAATTTTTAGGAGGATTTGGAAGTCCGATATTCTCTTCGTGCCAGGCATGAGGAAATAGAACTGTTAGAATATATTGTTAGAAATTTTGGGCAGAAGAAGACAAAGGAAATCTTTGATAGTATCGAAAAGACATTAGACCAAATTTCGGAATCGCCCCAAATGTACCGTGCATCTAACAGGCAGAGTGGTTTAAGTAAGTGAGTTTTCAGTAAGCAAACGAGTATTTATTACCGTATAAAAGAAGACCATATTGAGGTGGTGAGTTTCAGACCGAACCGCAAAAACCCAAAGGATTTTAAAGTATAAGCGTCACTTAATACTTTTAAGTTTATTGACTTCTAAAATCCAAAATCTAAATTCTACCTTCTAAAATCTAAAATCATCCCCCTCACTTGACTACCAAAAGCGGCACATGCGTATGATAGGCCATTTCCAGACTTGTGCTTTTGTTGAAAAGATACTCAAAAAAAGATTTGTTTTTAGAAAACATGACCAACATCGCACCTGAATTTTGATTTAGGTACTGCTCAATCCCTTTATTGACTTCTTTCGAATCAAGGACCGTAAAGCTGATGTTCTGGTCAGGGTATTTCTCTTTCAGGAAAACTTCTAATCCTTTGAATTCTATTTCTTTTTCGAAGTTCTCTTCTGTTTTTATATGAAAAAATTCATAAGGCAATTTTAAATCCCGGGTTATAGCAAACATCTTTTTAAAATACTTCTCATCTTCATTTTCCAGTTCAAGTGCAACTGAGATTTTATTTTCTTTACCCCAATCTGATTCTGATGGTATAGCGAGGACCGGAACTTTGGATTCTTTGATGACATGTCCTGTATTGGAACCCATCAATGCTTTTTTGATACCACTTGCCCCTTGGGTTCCCATTACAATCAGATCATATTCCTCCCTGAGGGCAATTGATGTAACTGCTGTAGCAACTGTTCCCTGAATGATCTTAAAATCAAATTTAAGTCCCTCTTCCCTTCCTTTGTTGGCAGCTTTTTTCAATTCTCTTTTCGCATCCAGTTCTATTTGGCCAATGATTTCGGTAGCTTGGGATGCAAAATCATACACTGCATAAAATGCATAGAATAAAGTGATCGAGGCATTTTTATTTTTGGCTAATTTTTTGGCAAACTCCAATGCGTTGTTGGCGTTTTCAGAGAAATCGGTGGGAACGAGGATTTTCATGTCAATGGTATTTTAGGTTTTTAAACTCTTTTCAAATTACATATTGGGTTCTAAATTTTGTCTTTTATATCTTAAAATTTCGATACTGATCATCTTTTCAGCAATACTAAGCTACAAGAAAAATTGAATCTATTTCCTGATTTAAATCAGGTTACCATTAGACTTTTGTTCCTTTTAGTCTGATAATTTTTCACGGTTTAAAGATAAACATCATCCCGTAATGTAACATCCGTCACATTTTCGGATGTTTTGTTTGAGTAATTTTGGATTCAAGAATAAAAAGCTCTTCATGATAGAACTATTTCTAAGTCTATTTACCCTTGGAGTTTTAACGCTTGCTTATGGATTCAATTTGAGCGATTGATTAAACCTGCTGAATTGAAAGTAGAATATAACAAATGATAATTAGTTGTGGTTTATGGGAGTACAGAAAAAGGCATCCGTGTGGATTGCCTTTTTCTTTTAATTTGATAAATTAAGGCGATGGATTTAGAAAAATATATCAAAATCATAGGGGATTCCTACTATGGCTACTGGAACTACCTTGTCAGTGAGATGTTTTATCCTTCTTGGCATAATTACTTTTGGTGGTTGCTTGGGCTTTCAGTAGGCGTTTGGTTATTGGAAATTTTTCTTCCTTGGAGAGAAAAACAGGCCATATTCAGAAAGGACTTCTGGTTGGATGGTTTTTATATGTTCTTCAATTATTTTTTATTTTCACTTATTGCCTACAATGCCATATCAAATGTAGCCGTGGTGGCATTTAATGATTTATTGGGATTCTTCGGGATATCAAACACGATCGCTATACAAATTGATTCCTGGCCAAGATGGACTCAGTTTATGTTGATGTTTGTTGTTGCAGACTTTATACAATGGAATGTTCACAGGATGTTGCATAGAGTACCTGTGTTATGGGAATTTCACAAAGTACACCATTCTGTTGAGCAGATGGGATTTGCAGCCCATTTGAGATTTCATTGGATGGAAACCATCATCTATAAAACCGTACAATATATTCCTTTGGCGATGATCGGTTTTGGATTGGCGGATTTCTTTATCATGCATATTTTCACTACAGCCATTGGTCATCTCAACCATGCGAATCTGAAAATCACTTATGGCCCACTAAAATATATCCTCAATAACCCTGTGATGCACCTTTGGCATCATGCCAAGACGCTCCCAAAAGATAAAAGGTATGGTGTGAATTATGGTATTACGCTAAGCCTTTGGGATTATATCTTCAACACAGATTATATTCCCCATGACGGGAAGGATGAACCTTTGGGCTTTGAGGGAATGGAGGATTTTCCCAAGACTTTTTGGACTCAGATTTCTTATCCCTTCGCAAAAAATAAAAAGGCTAAGCCAAAATTGCATCAACTTTCAAAATTGACAGATTCACCTAATGAGAAATTCCATGAAAGAGTTAATTAATAATTGGATATATGTGGTCATTATGTGTCTTACTTTGGGACTTGCTCCTTTTGTACCGGAACCGCATATTTGGGGTAAAATCAAATGGATAGCAGATGGCGCCAAAGGAATGGAATGGCTGGATTGGTTAGATTTTATTTTCCATGGTATTCCATGGGTTTTAATGATCAGGTTATTATTTCTAAAAATCAAGGATAGGTTATTCTCTTGATTGACTTAACGATGAGAGAAATATTTTTCTATGTGATTTTGGTTACGAAGTACCCCTTGAATTGGGGTTAAATTTGTATTCGATAAAAGCAAATCACACCATGTTTAATTTCTTTAGAAGCAAACCAAAAAAATATACAGACCTTTATTGTGAAGAATTCAATAAGGGTATGAATGCAAAAGATGCAGTCATTCTTGATGTCAGGTCAGCAGGGGAGTTCCAATCAGGAAAATTAAAAGGAGCAAGAAATATTGATATCATGAGTTCTAATTTTAAGGCTCAAATTCAAAATTTGCCAAAAGATAAAAAATATTATATCTATTGCAGAAGTGGCAACAGAAGCGGTCAAGCCTGTGAAATAATGAGTGATATGGGTTTTGAACATCCCTATAATATGGCCGGTGGAATCATGAGTTGGCCGTATGATGTGGTATAATTGGGTTGAATAATAAAAGTCCATCCGAAGAATTCCTCTGATGGACTTTTTTATGAATTAATTTCCGATTTTTCTAATTGGTCATTTTGGCTTTAGTACCGTTCTTTCAGCCAAGTTCCTTTTGATATTATCGTATTTGTATGAAACTATAAAATACTCATCATTTGCCCACTTTGAAAACAAGTTTTTGTAAAAAGGACTTTCGGGATTTCCAGATTGTCCAGGGGTATTGATACCCAATGTACTTTCCCAATCCTTTGTATCCACAATTATTCTGAAAGAAGCACCAGCAGTATTATTGTCACCATAGGCATTGGCAGAAGGGGTAAAGCTATATCCACCACGTGGTACGGGTCCCAGATCTAATTTATTTCTCCACTCTTCTGATAAAGCTAAACTAAGAGGATGCCTTATCAATGCGTGTTTGTAGTCTACTTGGCCATAATGCCATTTTGATTGATCGGGGCCAAGTTTCTTTTCAAGTTCAGTTAATGCCAATTCAAAACAATGCTTTAGGAATTTTTCCCTTTCCTGGATTGGATTATTATTGAATACTTTGGCAGGATCTTCCATCCATGACAAAATCTTGGTCAATTGGATTGAACCTACCCAAGGAAGAGCCTCTTTAGGAACCATAATATTTTTGATTTCTGATCTTATTTTTCTTTCCCACATCACATATATTCCAGCTGCTACCGAATTTTTGTCCAATATATAATCCCAATCTTTTAGCAAAGCCTGGGCTGAATTGGTATTGCCCGAGGCAAAACTAATTTCTAATAAGTAAGGAACTAGTTTTGTTGCAGGTAGGGCCAGGTTGTCATTCTGAAGTGCACCCATTTGTTCCAATGTGAAATCTTTGCCTTTACTCAAAACTTCCCGAACCCGATCTCCTCTGAATGCATCCGCCCATTCGTATCCTAAAGCATTGGTTTTTTTATAATCGGGTGGAGTTACATTTTCATTTGATGTTGCAATAAATCCGACTTCAGGATTGAGATCATTTGGCCTTTGGTCTATGGGAAGATAGCCGTCCCATTCCATACTGCCATCTCCCAAAGTAGGGACCAAGCCTGAAAAACCGTTTCTAATCGGTGCAATTCCGGTAGCCTGCCATCCGATATTTCCTTCCCTATCAGCCCAAACCATGTTTTCTGCAGGTATATGATTGTAGGTACAAGCCTCTTTGAATTCCTCCCAAGTTTTGGATTGGTCCATTCTCAAGCTAGCCAAATAAGGGGCACCTCCAGGTTCTAGCCAGGCACATTGGACCGCCACGGCTTTGTGAAGTGTACTATCAATAAAAGTAACAGGGCCATGTACAGTATAATAGTAGGTTGCAGTTTGATCAGGAAGATTTTTGACTTTTATGGTATCATTTATAACTTTCATGTCCAGCCATTTCCCTTTGTGAAAATATTGAAAAGGATTTTCAGGATGGGTATCATATATCCGCATGTCCTCATTATCAGTTTCAAAAATTGTCAGTCCCCAAGTCCCGTATTGGTTATGGCCTATGGAAATTCCCGGGATTTCTGGTTCACCTCCTCCGACTACATCCCATCCCGGTGCATGTAAGTGCACCCAATACCGCAATGAAGGTACTGCATGTAGTCTATGGGGGTCATTGGCCATAATTGGAAACCCGCTTTCGGTAAGTTTACCGCTTACCACCCAATTGTTGCTGCCAATTGAAAACTTTTCAAATTCCAAAGTTTCCTCAATCTCTGTTTCAACTTCACTCAATTCAGCTAAAAATGAAGGGGATTCATTTCTATTGTCTTCATAGATATCTTCGGGAAGAAAAGTTACTCCTTTTCGAAAAGCATTATAGGGAGCCAAAATATCCTTGAACAACAATTCTTTTGGGATGGAGGAGGCTATATCCAAATTAGGTGTATGCGGATGGAAATTGTAGATTTCATTTGCCTTTTCAGTACCAATAAGACTAATTACGCGGCTATAGGTCAATTCATCTTTGACATTTTCCAAAAGACCCTGATGCCTTGAGATCACTACTTCCCATGTCCAATAGTCAGGAAGAATATCCAGGAGCCTAAATTCAATGGGCAATAATTCAGGATTATCGATAACTTCTTTGATATAGGTATTGATGCCATCAACAAAGGCATCAACAATGATTTCACCACGGGGATGGTAATGGTTGAGTTCAACCGATTTTTCACCCCTGAATTTGAATAGACGTACCCCTTTATCCCTTTCCAGTTCTCGCTCTCCAAGTATTTCCGACAAAGTTCCTGTTGCCTGCCTTCTCCAAACCTCAAATTGAAACAACCGATCTTTCGCAGCCAGATAGCCCTGACTGAAAAAAAGGTCATGTTCATTTTTGGCATAGATATGATTGATGCCATTTTCGTCACGGATTACTTCGACCTCCTCTTGAAGGCCATCAATAACCGGGGTTTGGTTTATATTGGTACAGGCAATAAATGGATTAAAAACTATAAAGATTGAAATGTAAAATTGAAATTTCCTTCTTTTTATAGCATGGAGCAGTAAGCGGTTTATCATAAGTTTTCTTGAAATCAGTTATTTGGTGAATGGGGTGATTTTTTGAAGTTGACTTTTAAATTTTAGGAAAAAATGAAGATTCTTGAACATATTTTAGACAAACGGTAAATTCAGATGAATTTATTTTTTGAAATTGCTTCATCAAACCAAAACCCAGAACTATGAAAAAGATATCGTTCCTAGTATTGTCAGTCCTTTTTATCACGGCATGTCAAAGCCCTCAAAAAGAGGAAAAAGAAAAAGAAGTAATAATTGAAAAGAAAGTCATCAAGATGGATAAAGCATTAAGACATGTGGTATTGTTCAAATTCAAGGATGAGGCCAGTGAAGAAGATATTAAAAAAGTAGAAGAAGCCTTCATGGCCTTACCTTCAAAAATCAATGAAATTCAGTCAATAGAGTGGGGGATCAACAATAGCCCGGAAGGTTTGGATCAGGGATTTACACATTGCTTTTTTCTGACCTTTGCATCAGAAGAAGATCGTGCAGTTTATTTACCCCATCCCGATCACAAGGCTTTTGGAGCATTGCTTGGGCCTCATCTTGACAAGGTATTGGTGGTAGATTATTGGGCAAAAAATTAGGAGCTCTTCTAAAATGCCTGATTATTATTTTATAATCAAAAAATGTTCGATTTTCAATTTCACCTTCTTTGTCTCTGGCATTTAATTAAAGTTTTCAGGGAACGATGATAACGCTGATTGAGCTGATTTTCACTGATTTTTTTATCAGGGGGTATCTGCAAAATCAGCGTTATCATTGCCTGAATGCTTAAGGCAGGAGGGAGCGTTCTATAAAATGATTCTACTTAGGAGTATCAGAAAAGTTTAAAACTTTGTTTGGATTTAGAACGGGGCAACTTATGATACTGTATCCTAATTTTTAATCTTCATTAACAGGTAGCTGACTATTTGATCGGCCTCCTGTATCCCGGATATCTATTACTTCGAATACAACAAATTCGCTGGCACCTCTCCATGGAAGCGGATTTAGGTATTCCTTATACCGTAATTCCACGAATTTTCCCCCAGCCCTTTCAAGTTTACTGGCAACATCATCACCTTTAGCACTGAACCTGAATTCATTGGATTGCAATGCTCCCGCAGTTGGACTTTGGAATCCTTCTTGAACCACTCTTCCTTCCCAAGTTTTGAAGACGTATCCTTTTTTCTCAAAGTAATTCAGATTGCCACCTTTGATCCCTTCGCTGAATACAAAAAAATACCTCCAATAAACTACCCCGGCTAAGATAATTACAATGGCTAAAATGGCGAACTTAACGTATTTGTTCATAATTAGTGTTTTAGAAAATTTTACAGTGAAAGTTCAAAAATTAAAGATATGTACAATGATGCATTAAATTTGACATAATTGTATGAATAAAACAATAACATTCTATATGGATGTTTGGTAAAAATGTATTGTAATCCAGATTGATATCTCTTTTGAGAGCATGAATTATAAGGAAAGAATAAAAGTAGAAGGTGAGCGAATAAATCTCACCTTCAGGAGATTAATCCACTATCCACACCCATTTTCCATAACCCTCTGTTTCCATATCTGTTTTGGGTATAAACTTCATCGCTGCTGAATTCATGCAATACCGGAGGTTGGTTGGATTGGGTCCATCGTTGAAAACATGTCCGAGGTGGGAACCACCCAATTTGCTTCTTACTTCAACACGCATCATACCCATGGATCTGTCTACAGGTTTTTCAATCAACCTGGCATCAATAGGCTTTGTGAAACTTGGCCAGCCCGAATAAGATTCATATTTGTCCGTTGAACTAAATAGGGGTGCTCCAGAAATTACGCATACATAAATCCCTTTTTCTTTATTTCCATTGTACTCATTTGAAAATGCCCTTTCAGTAGCCTCATGCATGGTGACCTCATACTGTAATTTGGTCAGCTTCTTTTTAATCTCTGCATCAGAAGGTTTTTTGTATTGGTTTTCAAGATTTACAGCCCAATGTTTGGCGATAAATGCATCTCTTCCAGACCCTTTTCTGTAGGCATAATACTCAGTTGGACTCTTTTTGTAATAATCCTGATGATAATCTTCAGCTGGATAAAAGTTGCTGAATTTAATAACAGGAGTTACAATTGATTTTTCAAATACTCCTGATTTATCCAGTTTTTTAATGGATGCCTCGGCTGTTTCTTTCTGTAGCTTGTCATGGAAAAACACTGCGGAAGTATATTGAAATCCCCGGTCATAAAAGGAACCTCCTTCATCTGTGGGATCAAATTGCTGCCAGAAAATATCCAAGAGCTCACTATAGCTGATGATATCAGGATTGAATTTGACCTGAACGGATTCGCGGTGACTTGTCTTTCCACCTGCCACTTCATTGTAGGAAGGGTTTTTTTCCTTGCCACCGGAATATCCCGAAATTACTGAAACAATTCCCGGGATACCTTCAAAAGGTGCCTCAATGCACCAAAAACATCCTCCCGCAAAAGTTGCCAATTGACTTGGACCTGAATATTGCTCTTCTTCGGTGGAGGTTTGTATTTTATCTTTGCCGTTTTCTGCTTGGGAACATCCCACAATGGTGATACTAAAAGCCTGAACTAGTACCAGTAATATTAAATTTCGGGCGTTTTTCATCGTATTTTTTACCTGTTTGATTCTATGTAAATTAATTAGGCATGATTTTAGTTCTCGAATTTCTGTTAAATCCTGTTAAAGGATACAGTTGAAAATAATATAATCGATTATTTGGTGTATACAATTTCAACATGACTTACGTTAATTAACAACAATTTAGATTGATGTGTTTGATGAAGCAAATAAATAAACCAACTATAAAACCCTCTATTATGAAAACAGCACTTAAATCCTTTATTCTATTGTTGGCTATGACAGCATTTTTCCAATCCGCCCATGCACAGACGGGTGGCGGTTTTGGTATCAAAGGTGGCCTCAATTACAATTCCAATGGACAATATTTCAAAGATGCCGAAGCCATTTGGGGAGACCCAAGGGAAAACTTAGGCTATCATCTAGGCCTTTTCGGTAAAATCAATGCCGGACCGATTTTTATCCGACCTGAAGTCAATTATACCAATCTTACCTCTCAAGTCAATCAAGTTAAGTTAACTACGCAAAGATTGGATGCACCGCTACTGGTAGGAATCAATCTCTTGAGTTTTGTTTCGGTTTTTGCAGGACCATCTCTCCATTATTATATAGAAGATGACCTGAGGAATTTTGATTATGAAAAATACAATGCAGGTTATCAGTTTGGTGTTGGGTTGAACCTGGGCAACCTTGGTCTAGACCTCCGCTATGAAAGGGTACTGAATGGGCAGAGAGTGGATATTGACAATGTCTTTACGGGTGCCGGAGATTTAAGATTCCAACAGTTGATGTTAGGACTTTCGTTGAAGTTTTGATTCTAGTTTTTTTCAAACCTGAAATACGATATTAGAATTTTTGTTTTTTTATTTTCTTAAATCTGACAACAATCTCAATGTTGGCATTTGGAGAATAATAAATGGTATTCCTTCGATTATTACATCGCTAATTGTACTTGAACTCAAGATTGCCTATTTTAACCTTAATGAAAAAGGAAAAAGGTGTTACACGAGCTGAATTAAAAATTGGTGAAAATTGAAGGCTTATGATTTACAATGAAAACAGAAGAGAATTTTTAAGAAAAACAGGTTTGGGAATTGCAGGATTAAGTGTTATCCCAGATTTGCTGACAGCTTCAAATAACCTCGATTTCAAAAATCCAAAAAAAGTCGAACTCGCAATAGCTACCATTACCATGGATGGTTTCGGGGATCACAATTTTGAAAAGGCTTTTGAAATTCTCCCTAAACTCCCTTTCAAAAATGTTGAATTCAACTGCTGGTATGCTAGAACATTGACCCCTTCTGGAATTCGCAGTATCAAAGAAAGATGCCAACAGCTAGATCTTAAGCCAATTTGTGTTCAGGGTTCCGGCTTTGGTGCCGAAGGTAACATCATCAAAGATGTAACGCATAAACTTTGGAATATGCAAGCAGCCAAAGAACTGGGATGCAGAAGGGTTAAGTTTACCGGTGGCGGAAGAGGAAAGGACGGAGGTTTGGATGCTGTCATTTCCTGCCTTAAGGAAATTGCTCCTGCTGCGGAAGAGATGGATGTCCTTGTCATGGTGGAGAACCATGCCAACAACAATCTTGAATTCATGGAAGACTATGATAGGATTTTTGATGAAGTGGATTCTACCCATGTAGGGATGTGCATGGACAATAGTCATTTTGATGGTTCCAATGTCAAACTTTTGGATGTGGTGGAAAAATTCCATTCGAAAATCATGCATATTGACCTTAAAGACACAGAAAGGTTTGGAATCCATAAAGTAGTAAACTATGGGGATGGGGTAACCCAAAACGATGCTGTTATCCAAAAAATGTTTGATTATGGCTATGAAGGTTACCTCCTCATTGAGATGGCCCCGCCAAGAAATGAAGACACCCTGGTGAAAGACCTAACCCGGGCCTACGATCTCTTCAAAAAGTATGAAATTTAATTCCAAAGCTTCCAGGATAAACCCCGGAAGCTTTGGAATTATTATGATCTGGGACAAATCAAGATCAAAACAAAAAAAACACATTTCTGATACCCATTCTATGTATTCATTTAATCTCAAGCCACAATTCATCAATTTATTATCTATTATTTTCCTGACGATGCACATACTTTTTTCATGTAAACCAAATGATTCACCCAAAAATGATTTACCTGAGGGTGTACGTCTTTTGGATGACAGATTGGTCCTCTCTGTGGTAGTGGAGGAGCCTGATATAGTAACCCCAATTGGAATAGCCATTGACGACAAAGACAGGCTATATGTATTGGAATCACATACACATCTGCCTCCAAAGGATTATCAAGGGCTTGATGGGGATTTGATCAAGGTTTTTGAAGACACCAATGATGATGGCAATTATGATAAAATCTCGGTTTTTGCGGAAGGGATCAAGGAAGGGATGAACTTGGCATTTTCCCATGAAGGCCACTTGCATCTGGTGACCTCTCGCGAAGTTTGGGTATTTTATGACCGTGATGGTGATGGTGTTTGTGAAGAGAAAAAGAAGCTTATGGAACTCAAAAAGCCTGAAAGCGTCTATGCCCACGCCGCCATGCTGAGTATTACATTTTCTGACGATGGATTTATGTACTTAGGCAGAGGTAATACTGGAAGCGAAAACTGGATTTTTGAAGGAAGTGACGGCAGTCAGATTTCCGGATATGGTGATGGTGGCAATGTCATAAGGGCCAAATGGGATGGGTCTCAAGTGGAAGAATTTAGTACAGGCTACTGGAATCCATTCGACCTTAAGTTTGATAGTGATGGCCGGTTGTTGGTAGCCGACAATGACCCGGACAGTAGGGGACCAAACAGGCTTGTTCATGCCGTATATAAATCCGATTTCGGATATAAAACACTATTCGGCGGAAGTGGCATTCATCCCTATCTGGCGTGGAACGGTGAACTACCGGGTACGCTGCCCATGGCAGTGCCATTAGGGGAGGCTCCATCTGGATTGTTAAATGCAAGTTTGACTAATTTACCTCAAGATTATCAAAACCAAATGCTCTGTACCATTTGGGAAGAAAGTACCATAGTACGTATCGATATGCAGGAAAATGGTTTTTCTGTGACCGGAAAAACAGAAGTTATTGTAGAAGGCGGGGAAGATTTTAGACCGGTGGCTTTCGCGGTAAACAGCAAGGGTGAGATCTATTTTACAGATTGGGTGGTCCGATATTATCCCAATCATGGCAGAGGGAAAATCTGGAAACTCTCCTCAAAAGACAATGATAAAGTGTTCCCTAGAAATAGTAGGAGGGAGCCATCTGATCCAAACAATTGGGAAAAAATGATGAAGTCATTGGATACTGCAACAATAAAGGAATTGAGGTCCAATTTGAAATCCGATGACCCTTTCCAAAAGCACGCGGGGATAATGGTTTTATCCAAGAAAAAGGAGGAAATAAAAAATTTTGCAAAAGACCAAGATTCCGAAATCAGGCTAGGCGCATTACTCGCAGCTAGAAAATCAGGGGATAATGATCTGGAAATGCTTGCCAAAGGGTTTTTAACTGACACGGATCTCCAAATTAGAAAAATGGCTTTGATCTGGATTGGATCCTCCCAAATGGTCAGTTTGAAAAATGAGATTGGGAATGCACTTACTGTAGGTCCGCCTTCCAATGACTTGTTCGAAACATATTTGGAAACAGTAAAACTGCTACAACCTGATTTTGTCAATACATACCAAAACCAGCTTCAGTCCAGGTCACAGGCATTGAAAAGAGAACTTCCAGGAAATTTTGTTTCTAAAATTGTTCAGAATAATATGAACCCAATCGAAATGCGGGTTTATGCTTTAAGGTTTCTGGACAATCCTCAGGAACATAAAAAATTGCTCATTTCATTCTTAGCAGAAGGTGTACCTGACGCCTTGAGATTGGAGACAATCAGGACATTACAAAATGTTCCCGACAAAGAGGTTTCTGCTAAATTGTTAGAATTAGCGCTGGAAGCATCAAATTCAGCTACTGTCCGGTCAGATGCCTTGGCAGGTCTTTCAAGACAGCCTTTGGATGATTGGAATCAAATAGTCCCATTATTAGAAAGTGAGGAAGAAAACCTAAGGATCGAAGCAACAAGATTTCTTAGAGCCAAAATTGGCCAACCTGATGTCAAGGAGGCATTTGAAAAGCATCTCAATAAATCGAGTTCTTCAGAAGGATTTCAACATCAGCTACAACTTGGGTTAGATCAGGAATTGTCCCATAGACCGGATGTTGCCGATGAGAAATCATGGTATGGCCTACTCGATGGAAACGGGGACAGTGAAAGGGGCCGAAGGGTGTTTTTCTCCAATACTGCACTTTGTTCGACCTGCCATGTCATGGACGGAAGAGGTGGAGACCTTGGTCCTGACCTGAGCAATGTCGGAAAATCCAAAGACCGGAATAATCTGATTGCTTCAATATTGTATCCATCTGCAGAAATGAGCCCCGAATGGCAGGGTTGGTATATCAAACTAAATGACGGGACATTGGAGCAAGGGAGACAGATTGATGTGGGCAACAATGACATTAAGCTCTATACCCAAGCAAAAGGTTTTATTTCTGTCCAAAAAGAAGAAATAGCAGATTATGGGATGATCAAGGAATCTTTGATGCCTGATGGGCTTGAGGAAAGGCTTACTGATCAAGATCTAAGAGATTTATTGGCTTATTTGGGGAGCTTTGATTGATGAGTCTACTCGTTTCCGATCCTATGATAATCCCTCGGCAACTCCCCAAACTGTTTCAAAAAGCATTTTGAAAAATAACCTGGGGAATTAAAGCCCACCATCGTACTCACTTCTGAAATGGAATAGATTCCCTGATTCAAAATTTCAGCGGCTTTTTTGAGTCTAACAATCCTGATGTATTCATTGGGAGTCATTTTGGCTATTCCCTTAAATTTTCTCAATAAACTGCTTTGGCTGAGATTGAGGTTTTCGGCAAGTTCATTGACACCAAAAAGCTCGTTGGATAGATTGGTTTGAATCAATTTATTGGCCTGATTGAGAAATATCTCATCTGCTTTTGTATGGGCAATGGTGCCAGGTAAGGAGATCGGAGAACTGGCGAAATTTTTCCTGATCTGATCCCGATAATGCAATAAGTTTTTGACTTGTAACATCAGGTATTCCAGCGAAAAAGGTTTTTCAATATATACATCAGCACCCATTTCCAACCCTTCTATTTTTGACTGGAGATTACTTTTGGCCGTCAGAAGGATGACAGGAATATGACTGTATTCCAGTTTGGATTTCACCTCTTTGCAAAGCTGCATCCCATCCATGATGGGCATCATGATATCTGAAATGATCAAGTCGACAGGCTTGTGGTCCAAAATTTCCAATGCTTGCTTTCCGTTTCCTGCTTTGTAAATTTGGTATTCCTGTCTTAGATTCCCACTCATAAATTTCTGCAATTCTTTGTTGTCTTCTACAAGAAGAATTCCCGGCTTGCTGTTTTCTTTAGTAGTGTCCTTTTCATTCTCGTCTATTAATTCATTGGACATCAGAAGATCTTCCGATTCAATGATTTCCCTGATTCGTATGGCTTCTTTTTGAATTTTGGGCAACTTTAAAGTGAAGGAATTGAATCCTTCCTTGAATGAAGGATTGAAAAATAGATTTCCACTGTGCATTTCAGCCAAGGACCTGGAGAGTGGAAGTCCCAGACCGGTACCTTGCTTAGGTTTATTGAAATCCTCTGAATTAATTTGGTAGAAAGGTTCGAAAATCTTTTCGCGGAGTGATTCCTCTATGATATTTCCATCATTGCATACAGTAATCTCAAAATCAGTAACATTATCAGACCCTTTGTCCAGATAGATGCTGACAGATTTGTTGGCATTTTTCAAAGCATTCGAAAAAAGATTACTCAGGATTTTGGTGACTTCTTCTTTATCTATATCCACAAAAAATTCAGCAGGTTCATAGGCGAGGTCGAATTCAATATCATTTTGGATAGCCATAGGCTTGAACCTATAATGAAGTTCAAGTATCAATTGATGGATGTCGGTGGAAATAAAATTGAGTTTATAGCTTCTCTTTTCCGTTTTCCTAAAATCCAATAACTGATTGCTCAGATTGATCAGACGGTTGGAATTCCTTTCCATGATCAATAGATTTTCCAAGACAGTTTCATTAAGGATTTCCTTTTTTTGGAGGATTACTTCCAAGGGTCCCTTGATCAATGTAAGTGGTGTTCGGATTTCATGTGTAATGTTGGTGAAAAATTCAATCTTGGCCTGATAGATTTCTTTTTGTTTTTCATCTTCCAATAGCTTGATGTTTTCCAAATGTCTATTGGAAATTCGTTGCTTATAAAGATTGATCATCCAGATGAAAATCAGCAAAATGATTATCCCGTATAGGAAATAAGCCAAAGGTGAAAAATATAAAGGAGGGCTGATGATAATTTCTAGATTTGCTTCCCCTTCACTGAATTTATTGTCAGATTGAATGGTCTTGACACGAAAATTATACTTTCCGGGTGAAAGGTTGAGGTAACTGACTTCTTGGTTTTTCTCAATTTCATTCCATTCTTTTTCCAGCCCTTCCATGATATAAGCATATTTCCAGGATTCCGAAAGGGTATAGCCAAGGGCTATAAATGACAATGAAATGCTCGATTGGTCATGGTTAAGCTTGATTAACTTGGTATTGGTAATAGATTGTTTTAGGGGAGATCCTTTTTGTCCTATAGGTATATCCTGATTGAAAAGCTTAATGCCAGTCAACCTGATATCAGGATGTGTGCTCTGAAGCGTAAATGTCTTTGGATCAAAAGCCACAAATCCATTAAGCGATCCGAAGTAAATGGTTCCATCTGAAGATTTGATACCGGATTTATAATTGAACTGATCTGATAGCAGCCCATTGGATTTGGTGAATACCTCTACACTGGATTTCTCCGGATGGAATCTTACCAAACCATTTCCAGAACTGAACCAAAGATAATTCATGTCATCCTCTAAAATTTTATAAATTGTATTGGAAGGAAGTCCTGATTCAGTATCATAAATTTTAAAAGTTTCAGAATTTGGATCAAAAAGGCAGAGGCCAAATCCCTCTGTAGCAACCCATAGTCGGTTTTTGCTATCCTCAAAAAGGTTTACAATTGCCGTACCCGGAATTGAACCTTCCACCGATTTATCAGGATAAAAATGTTTTACATCTTCAATAGTTGGATCATACCTGAACAAGCCATTGTTGATCGTAGCGAACCAAAGATTTCCCAAGTGGTCTTCAATAATATCATGGATAAAGTTGATTCCAATAGCATCTACGAATTGAAAAGCACCTTCATCTTTGGACAGCTTGTAAGCACCACTGATTGTCCCAAACCATTTGTTGCCATTACTGTCTTCGGCTATTGAAAAAATATCACTGTCAAACAATGGATTTTGGAGATGGGATTGATCAAACCTTCGGATCTTATAACTCTCCAAGTCGAGCACATCCAGTTTTAGGCCTTGACTATGGCTACTGATCCATAGCTCAGTTCCCGAAATCAGCAAACCATGGATATTATGGTAGCTGATGGTATTAGCTTTCTTTTCAGGAGAAAAATTCCTGAATTGATTCGATTTTGGATCAAATTGGCTCAATCCCTTGTCTTCAGTTCCAATCCAGATGAACCCATTTTTGTCTTCCACAAATTCCCTGACCCGTTTACCTGAAATTGAATTTTCAATGTTGACGGGGTAAAACTTATTAAAAACTGTTGTATGGTTTGGTAAATAATTTAAACCTCCAAAATAAGTCCCTAACCAAACTCCACCTTCTTTGTCCTTAAATATCGAATAAATGGCATTGTCAGATAAGGAATAGGGGTCATCATCATTTTGATACAAATGTCGGTATCCTCCCGAGGTAATATCGTAAAGATAAACTCCACGCTCAGTGCAGATCCAGATTTGTTGATTGTTGTATTTCCCTATGTTCCTTACAAAAAGGCTATTGTTCTCCTCATCTTTCACCAATACGTCTTCGATTTGATCGGTTAGCTTGGAAAGTTTTTTTAACCCACCGTTTTTTGTGCCTATCAGAATTTCCTGGCCATGGTCGAATAGATCCAAAATCTGTTCATTTTTCAAGTTAAAATCAGCATCCTGGTATTCGTAAAAAGTCTCATTGGCAGGAATGAATTTTTGTATTCCCCCTCCCAAGACCCCTATCCAAACGGTTCCCTTTTCATCGATGACCATGGCAGAAACAGGTCCTGATGCAAGGCTTCCCTTTTGATTGGGATTGTGATAGTAATGTGAGAGTTTCTTTTCGGAAGGGTTGAATCTATAAATGCCAGATGAGCTTGAGGCAACCCAGATATTTCCCTGAAGATCTTCCCGGATTTCCAGAATCTGTCCCCAAATGTTATTGCCGTTTTGGTCTTTTACTTCAAATTGATCAAAAGACTCTAAATCCGGATGATAGATAAAAATACCATCATTTGTTCCTACCCAAATATTCCCTGATGCATCTTGATACAGGGATTGAACATTGTTATTTCCCAAACTGTGGGGATCTTTAGGATTGTTTTTGAAGACTTTGAATCGCGTACCATCATACCTGTTGAGACCATCTTTGGTGCCAAACCACATAAAACCAGTCTTATCCTGATAGATAGCAAAAACGGTATTATGTGATAGTCCATTTTCCACCCCAATATTTTTGAAATCATATTGTTGGCTAAACACAGATGATATGGGCAAAAAAATAATAATGCATCCCATGATGAATCTTACTAAATAACCAGTTTTTAACTTGACACCGCTACTGATTTTCATAAATCTCCTCTTTTCCAAATTTGGTCTCATCCCTTCATCTATTTTCCATACCAATTAAATGAAAAATTCCATCTCAAAATAATACATAAACTTCAAAACACGGAATTTGAAGGATTTTTGCAAAAGATTGCTGGATTTGTTCTAATGTCTCCTTTTTAATTCTTCTAGCTTTAAACAATGATCGAAAGGCAATCTATCTGAATTCTTTTGATCCATTCATCTTCTTCCATCCATTGAAGGGAAGGTTGTAAAATCAATTAAATTAACATTAATCCCAAAATGTTTTATGAAACAAATATTACTCATTGGATCAGTTTGGATATTTATATCCTGCTGTAGCATTGTACCCTTAATGGCACAGTCGCCTGTACAGATAAGGGGTACAATTATAGAAAAATCAACTGGAGAATCCCTTCCCGGGGTAACTATCTTGGAAAAAGGCACCTCCAATGGCACAGTGACTGACATGGATGGAAAATATTCCATTCAAGTTTCAAGTCCTGAAGCATCACTCCTTATCTCTTTTATTGGATTTTCCACGCTGGATATACCTGTTATGAGCAGGTCTATTATTGATTTGGAAATGGAGGAAAATCTGGATGACTTGGAGGAAGTTGTAGTAATCGGGTATCAGACTATCAAGAAGAAGGACTTGACAGGAGCAGCAGCTGTGGTCAAAACTGAAAACTCCAATAAAATACTGGCAGCTTCTGTGGGAGAAACTTTGCAGGGATTGGCTCCCGGAGTTTCGGTAAGGACAGGTGGAGCACCGGGTCAGGGTCCACAAGTCGAAATCAGGGGAGTGGCCTCCTTTATCAATTCCAATCCGCTTTATGTGATTGATGGAATGATTGCAGATGCCAACCCTACCTTAAATACAAATGACATAGAAACCATACAAATTTTGAAAGATGCATCTGCTGCGGCCATTTATGGCTCCAGGGCAGCTAATGGTGTAATTATCATTACCACAAAACAAGGTGCAAAAGGTGCTGCCCGGGTAACAGCCTCAGCCAAATATGGTGTTGAACAATTGCCACAAGGTTACGATATGATGAACAATGTTGATTTTGCAGAAATGCAGCGGAGGCAGTTCACCAATTCAGGACTTACTCCCCCTTCCAGTGTATCAACCCAGTTTGACCCATCCATCAATACGGACTGGTACAAAGAAGGAACTAGGATGGGCAATTCCCAGGATTATAACGTGACCCTTTCTGGTGGAGCAGAAAACAGTAGCTATTTGATTTCAGGAAGTTTTTTCAAAAACAAAGGAGTTCTGATCGGTACTGATTTTGAAAGGGTTGCATTCAGAATCAACACCAGAAACAAAAAAGGAAGGGTGACTTTTGGGGAAAATATGGTTTTCACAAATTCTGTTTCCCGATCTCCCGGTACAGGCAATTCTTTTTATGATATGCCCCAAATGTTACCGGTGATTCCGGTTCAGGGCGATAGGTTTATTTCAAATGCAAATCCTGACGGATGGGGCAAAGGAACTACTGATGCGGTCACTTATGCGTGGAATCCTGTTGCAGTCAATGCCATCAACAGTTTGAGGAGTAATTTTGCAAAACTTGTGGGAAATGCCTATGTAGATGTGGACCTTACCGAGGGTTTGGTTTACAGATTCAATGCAGGTGCTGAATTGAGTTTCGACCATAACAAGAGCATGAGAAGAGCAGGAGAATGGCATTTCAACCAACCTGCTGCACCGACTAATATCATTGAAAACAGGGGCTTGTTTTCAAGTTTCCTTTTGGAACATACCTTAAATTTCAATAAAACCATTGATAAACATGTATTCAATGGTGTGGTAGGACATTCCCAACAACGAACCAAAATGGAAATTTTGTCTGCAGGCAGTACCGATCTCCAATCTTTTGATGGAATCTATTTGAATACGGTCAGCTCAGCAACAGGAGAGGCAATAGCGGATGGATTTATTCCACAGCAATACATTATATCCGGCTACCTCGGTAGGGTAAATTATACCTATGCAGATAAATACCTTCTGACACTTACCGGACGGTACGATTCGGATTCCAGATTCGGAGAAGGAAACAGGTCTCGGTTTTTTCCATCTATTGCAGGTGCTTGGAGAATAGGGGATGAAAGCTTTTTTGAATCAAATGTCATTTCGGATTTGAAACTCCGTGCCTCCTATGGTGAGTTGGGAATTGTGACCGTAGGTTCATGGGATTATATCGGCTTTTTAAATTCCAATCCGAGAGCAATTTTTGGACCTGATCAAGCAGCTTATGTAGGTGCTACCCAGGCAAGATTGGCCAATCCAAATTTGGGATGGGAAAGAAGAATGAGTCAAAACTTTGGATTCGATGCGGGATTTTTTGAGGATAGCTTCACCATTTCAGCGGAATACTACAATTCACTTTCGAAGGATGTCTTGGTAAACTTGCCTATCGCTTGGTATTTGGGTAATCTAGGTGGTGAACCGGCTGTAAATGCAGC
The DNA here is from genome assembly GCF_041751335.1 of Aquiflexum sp. GTDB lineage: Bacteria > Bacteroidota > Bacteroidia > Cytophagales > Cyclobacteriaceae > Aquiflexum. Next base: position 7,379 of record NZ_JBGSXS010000309.1, on the reverse strand, counting down.
TTCCATTAGGAATACAGGTATAGAGGTAGAAGCAACTTACCGAAACCGGAAAAATGAATTCAAGTGGGATGTGTCCGGTAATTTTACAACCATCAGGAATAGGGTAGTGGATATCGGGAATCTAGGTGAAGGAGTCAATTATATCCAAACCGGTATCACCAGGACACAATTGGGTAGATCTTTGGGAGAATGGTATGTATTACAAACGGACGGGCTATTCCAAAGCCAGGAAGAAGTGGACAATTACCGAAATGGTGATGGACAGGTTATCCAACCATTCGCCAGACCGGGTGATGTTCGCTTTGTAGATATCAATGGTGATGGTGAAATCAATCAGGAGGACAGGACTTTTCAAGGATCTCCTTGGCCGACCTTACAGACAGGTGCACAGTTCAATGCCACTTACAAAAACTTCAGTTTCAACATGCAGTGGATCGGCGTATTCGGCCATCAGATCATGAATGGAGTAAGAAGGGAGTTGGACAGCTATCAGAACACCAATTTCAGAAATGACCTTAATCCATGGAGTCCAAATAACACCAATACATCTGACCCAAGAATAGGAGTTTCAGTAGGAGACCCGGGATTGATCGACAATGCAAGATTGGAAAGCGACAGGTGGTTGGAAGACGGTTCTTATGTCAGGTTGAGAAACCTTGAAATAGGGTATAATTTCCTTCCCACCATAATGCAGAGATGGAATGTGCAAAATGCCAGGATCTTTATCAGTGGTCAAAATCTGCTGACTTTCACCAAATACAGTGGATTGGATCCTGATGTAACTGGCAACGGTATCCTTGAAAGAGGCTTTGACAATGGAAACTGGCCCGCCAGTAGGATTTATTCTGTAGGCTTCCAACTTGAGTTTTAATCTGATCAACAATTTAAGGTTATGAAAAAATTAGCAAAATATATATTGATGGCAAGTGTTGTGGGAGTCTTGTCCTGTGACCCAAATCTGGACATTACCAATCCCAATCAGCCAACCGTAGAAGTGTTCTGGCAGAATGCCACTGATGCAGAACAAGGCGTCAACGCCATCTACAGTACTTTCGCAAGAGGAGGGTTTTCCAGATGGATGCCCATGTTATACATTACCAGGTCTGATGAAGGCTACAGTGGCAGTCCTTGGTCAGATTTGGCCAATGCCTTTGGTGGATTTATACAGCCAGATTACAATTTTGGCCCTGTGATAGATGTGTGGAGAGATTGTTACATTGGTATTTTCAGAGCCAATCAGGTTTTGGATAATGTTCCTGATATCGAAATGAACCAAGATCTAAAAAACAGATTGCTTGGAGAAGCTTATTTTCTAAGGGCCTATTACTATTACAATTTGGCTTTGCTTTGGGGAAACGTTCCCTTGATGCTGGAAACATCCAAGCCAACAGACTTGCCACCGACTTCTAGTCAGGCAGAAGTATGGGCACAGATTGAAAGTGATTTGGCATTGGCTATTTCAGGATTACCGGTGAGATATGGATCAAATTCGGATTTGGGCAGGGCGACCAAAGGTGCTGCAAATGCACTTCTTGCCAAAGTATTGATGCAGCAAGGTAAAAATCTGGAAGCAGAACAACCGCTACAATGGCTGGTCACAGGAGAAGGTGCAAGTGTGTACAACCTTGTCCCTAATTACAGGGATAACTTTGTAATTGATACTGAAAACAATATTGAATCTGTATTTGAATGGCAGTTTACCATCAACCCCACGGAAGTGACAGATGATGATGTTGCAACCCCTAACCATAATTATGGCACTTCCATTTCACAGTTTTTGGCACCTCCGGGAATCGGTTGGTCTGATGCTGAGGCCAGAACATGGATCATCAATGAATTCTTGCAGGAGCAAACTACAACTGGTGATCGGGACCTAAGATTAGCAGCATCATTGTTATTTTCAAATACGGACGAAAGAGGTCCGGATTTTACGATGGTCTATGGGCAGACATTTACCCAAAGATATGGTCCTGAAAATCCAAGGGCTTGGTTCAGAAAATTTCTGAATGACCATTGGAGAAATGAGGAAGGTTATCGCTCACCTAACAATTATAGGTTTATCCGATACGCAGATGTATTGTTGATGTACGCAGAGGTCTTAAATGAGAATGGAAAAACAGCAGAAGCCTACCCTTTAGTGGACAGGGTAAGGCAAAGAGCAGGTTTGGCACCTTTATCACAAACTAGGCCTGGATTGAACAAAACTCAGTTTTTGGAGCAATTGAAACATGAAAGATTGTTGGAGCTAATGGGTGAAGGTCATAGATGGGCAGATTTAGTGCGTTGGGGAGATGTTGGGCCAGGTTTGGCACAAAGGGATCCCGGATTCAATAACTTCCAGGTTGGAAGGCATGAGTTTTTGCCTATTCCACAGAGGGATTTGGACATCAATAAAAGTTTAAGCCAAAATCCCGGTTGGTAATCATTCAAATCCATTGAAATAGGGAGCAGCAAAGTTATGCTGCTCTCTTTCAAAATATTTAATAAAATAAGTTCAATGAAAAATTATCTAAAAATCATACTCTTGGTATCAGGGTTTTGCATGACCGCCTGTGTGGCCTGCAATGAAAATCAAACTGATGTACCAAATGGAGTTGATGAGAATCCCAAAGTAGTAAAAACATATGTCAATCCTGTTTTTTCACCTGTTTTGGCTGACCCATCAGTATTAAAAGAAGGTGAATATTTCTATGCCTATGGGACAGAGGATAACTGGGGGACTGAGGGTGGACACAAGCTAGTTCCTATAGTTAGGTCCAAAGATATGGTCAACTGGGAATTTGTAAGCAATGCATTTCAGACCAAACCAACTTGGAAAAACGATGGGGGAATTTGGGCTCCGGATGTTGCCAAAGTAGGAGAGGAGTATTTTATGTACTATTCTTATTCTACCTGGGGAGATCCCAATCCGGGTATCGGACTGGCTATTGCTCAGAAGCCCGAGGGGCCATTTATAGATCAGGGCAAATTGTTTCTTTCCAAAGAAATCGGCGTGGACAACTCCATTGATGCATTTTTTATCGAAGATGAAGGCAAGAAGTATCTTTTCTGGGGGAGTTTTCATGGTATTTATGCCGTGGAACTTTCCGGTGACGGCAAATCCATCCAAGGGGAAAAGGTGAAAATTGGACATACCCATCTGGAAGCTTCTTATGTTTTGAAAAAGGACAGGAAGTATATCTATTTCGGTTCTGAAGGCTCTTGCTGTGATGGGGCAAACAGTACCTACAGGGTAAAAGTGGCCATCTCTGACAATATTTTAGGTCCATACCTGGACAAAAGCGGAAATGATATTGCAGATGGCAATTATGGTGAACTCATCCTCAGAGGAAATGATGTGGATTATGGGTTTGCTGGTCCAGGACACAATGGTCATGTAATGACTGATGATGAAGGCAAGGATTGGATGTTGTATCATGCCATTCCCAAAAATAATCCTCTTTTGCAAAACGGTGCCAGCCGAAGACCATTAATGCTGGACAGGATTTCCTGGCAGGATGGATGGCCCCAAATCGAAGCAGGAATGCCAAGTCTTGCCACCAAGCCTGCTCCTGTTTTTAATTAACATCCGGTAAAGAAAACTGAAACTCTTTCCCCTAAGTCAAAAAAAATAGCTTTCAAAAAAAATCAAGTTTAGAGATTCTTCTTTAATGTTTGAAATAAACTGAATTTCCATTTCTCAAGCTTTAATCAATGACTCATTATTTAATGAATTGAATATGATTTAACCCTTAAAACATATGCACTTAAACATCCAAAAAACTGTCATTTTATGTTTTATCTTCTTAATAACCCAAATGTTGGTGTTCGGCCAGGAGGATAAACTTTCCTCTCCTGCCATTTCAAGTCCTTGGTCAGAAAAGGTGAATGTTAATTTGCCTCATCCAGAATACCCCCGTCCTCAGATGGAGCGGGAAAGTTGGGTCAACCTGAATGGCCAATGGGAATATGCAATTTTGACCAAAGGCAATAATATTCCTGAGAATTTTCAAGGAAAAATAACAGTACCATTCCCAGTCGAATCCCAACTTTCGGGAGTAGGCAAAATTGTAGGGAAAGACAATGAGCTTTGGTATTTTAGAAAAATTGAAATCAGCAATAGCCAGAGAAAAGGTAAAGTCTTAATCCATTTCGGAGCGGTAGATTGGGAAACTGAAGTTTTTGTCAATGGACAATCTTTAGGAATTCATAGAGGTGGTTATGATCCATTTTATTTTGATATCACCGGCGCACTGAAAAGAGGCAGATCACAGGAGATTACTGTAAGAGTTTGGGATCCATCAGATGACGGGCCGCAGCCAAGAGGAAAGCAGGTGAAAAAACCTAATTCCATCTGGTATACCCCAGTTACAGGAATCTGGCAGACAGTATGGTTAGAAACCGTTCCTGAAACTTTTATTTCCTCATTGAAGACTACTCCTGATTTTGATAGTAACAGCATAAAAATCAAACCCGAGCTTATCGGAAGTGCAACGGGAACAAAACTAAAAGTCAGCGTATTTGCAGCAGGCAATAAAATAGCGGAAAGTATTGAGGATGCAGGGAGAGAACTGGAGTTAGCTATTCCCAATGCCCGACATTGGTCACCGGAATCTCCATTTCTGTATGATTTGGAAGTGGAATTGTTGAATGGAAACCGCACCTTGGACAAAGTCAAAAGTTATGCTGCCATTCGAAAAATCAGCATGGGGTATGATTCCAACGGGATCAAGCGCATGTTACTCAACAATAAGTTTGTATTCCAATATGGACCTTTGGACCAGGGATGGTGGCCTGATGGACTTTACACAGCACCTACAGAAGAGGCCATGGTTTTTGATATTTTCAAAACCCAGGAAATGGGCTTCAACATGATCCGAAAGCATGTAAAGGTCGAACCGGCAAGGTGGTATTACCACTGTGACAAAATGGGTATGTTGGTATGGCAGGATATGCCTAACGGCGACCATGGGAATGCTTGGGAACATCGCCTGGGCATTGTCGGAAAAGGAACTGAAAGAGACAGGACTGCTGAATCCGAAGAGATTTTCAAAAAAGAGTGGAAAGCCATAATCGACGCAAATTACAATTTTCCTTCCATTGTTGTTTGGGTACCCTTTAATGAAGCCTGGGGTCAGTTTAAGACAAGGGAAATTACAGCATGGACAAAAAAATATGATCCCACGAGATTGGTGAATTCTGCTAGCGGCGGGAACTTCATCATGGATGGAGCAAAAATCAACGGAGACATGATAGACCTGCACAGTTACCCTGAAGCAGTGATGCCGGACCCCGGGATTTACGGAAAGGATAATATTATCGTTTTGGGAGAGTTTGGTGGGCTGGGTCTTCCTGTAGAGAACCATACTTGGCAGGAAAAGGACAATTGGGGATACCAGAGTTTCAAAAGTAAAAAGGAATTGGCTGACAGGTATGCAAAATTGATTGAAACTATGGAAAGCTTGATCCCTATGGGTCTGTCTGCAGCTGTTTACACCCAGACCACTGACGTGGAAATTGAGATCAACGGATTGATGACCTATGACAGGAAAGTAATCAAGTTTGATGAAAAGTGGCTGAAAGACCTTCACGAAAAACTTTACAAAATCAATGTCAATCTGAACCGATGAAAAATCAAGGGTTATTATTTTCTTATTAGCCCTACTTTGTCAAATTTAAAGAACAGTTAGAAATTTACATTTCTATTCAATAATCCTTCTGGATGAAGGAAATGTCCCTTTAGGGACTGTATATGGGTAGCAAGAGTTTGATTTTAGTGGGTTTCCGTGCCTTTAGGTACGGAATATATGTTGTACCTAAAGGCACAAATTCCCTTCGATTGATCGTTTATTTTACCAATATTATGTCCCTAAAGGGACCTTAGCCATTGAAATTTTTCAGGTATGATGTGAATCTTTTCCATAACCTGAAATTGACAAGAAGTCAGATAATCAAAAAAAATGTTGTACTATGAAATTAAAATTCAATACCATTATCCAACTGACATTGGTGGTCTCATTGGGATTGCATGCATGTCAGGAGAAAAAAGAAAATAGTGGCAAGTTATTGGAGGAATTTGATAATCCTTTAAATGTGGCTTTTGGTGACCCCTATATTCTTGACGATGGTAATGGGAAATTCTACATGTACGGGACAGGTGCAGGCGCCAAGGATGGGTTTGTAGTTTACGCTTCCGAAGATCTCAAAAATTGGGAGAAAAAAGGTCAGGTATTTTATGGCAATACTGTTGATTCATGGAGTGTTGCCAACTTTTGGGCCCCGGAGGTTTATAAATTTGATGATCGCTATTATATGTTTTACAGTGCAGATTGGCGTGTGAATCCAGAAAATGATTTAGAGAATTTTAAAATAGGAGTTGCCGTTGCAAATGCTCCAACAGGACCATTTGTAGATATGAAAAATGAACCTCTCTTCGATCCTGGGTATCCCATTATTGACGCCAATGTATATAAAGATGATGATGGAAAATTCTATCTTTATTATTCAAGGGCGTGTTACAAGCATCCAGTAGATTCTGAAATTGCTGATTGGGCAAAGAGTAAAGGCCTATTTGAAGAGATTGAAGAAAGTTGGGTATATGGGGTAGAACTAAATCCTGATTTTTCGGGTGTCATCGGTGAGCCTGTATTGCTTCTTAGGCCACCGGTCAAAATGGATGACAAACAAGCTGAATGGGAATCCAGGTCAGTAACAAGCGGTGAAGTAAACAGAAGGTGGACAGAAGGGTCTTTCACTTTCAAGTATGATGATAAATACTACATCATGTACTCGGCAAACCATTTTGGTGGCGAGCATTACGCTGTAGGTTATGCTACGGGCAGTTCTCCTTTGGGACCCTTTGAGAAAGCCGGAAACAACCCGGTAATAGAAAAGAATACGTCCCAAGGAGGTGAAGTGACCGGGACAGGACATAACTCTGTATTGTTTTCTTCTGATAGGAAAGAAATGTATGCAGTCTATCATGGAAGAACCCAAAAAACCGGGCATGAGCGATTGGTTTTTATCGACCGCATGACCATAGATGAAACCGGGAAACTCGAAGTTCATGGGCCGACTACTTCGCAGCGATAGAATTTAAGGACACAATTATTTTAATGGAGAAATGTATTGAAATCTGCACGGTCGGTGATTCTATCCGTTGCAAACATGCCCATGACATCATTGACCAAATCAACCACACTGTGAATCAATGGAAAACTTTTGCCGACGAGGTTAAAGTTGATCCCCAACTTCGGGATGAAATTGACCGAACGATTTTGGATTTGGGAACGGATTAGCAAACATATAATGCGAAAACAAAAAGTTACCATATTAGGTATCTTTTATTATCTTTGCTGCGTATGAGAATCATAAAAGAAAAAACTCTGACAGATTATTTC
>NZ_JBGSXS010000308.1:0-11540 GCF_041751335.1 Aquiflexum sp. | reverse complement strand
CCAAATGCATACAATCCCAAACCAATCAAAACCCCGACCTTGTAACTGTATTTCTTGATAAATATTGCCGCAGGCAATGCCATGGTAAAATATCCTCCATAAAACGCCATCTGTACCAAAGAGGCCTGCACATTGTTCAATTCCAATACCCGTTTAAATGCCGCCACCATCGGATTGGTAATGTCATTTGCAAAACCCCAAAGTGCAAAAAGGGAGGTGATCAGGATAAAGGGGAGGAGGAGGGTTTTGGGGATTAGGGGGGAGGGTGATGGGTTTTTGGACATGATAGGTGATGGTTGTTTGCTAGGTTGTTAGGTTTTCGGAATGTAGTTCTTTGTTTTTTCTTGTCTTGGTTCATGGTACTGGATACATTGTACAAAACGTCAATCGTTTGGGCTCAGGTTTCTATCTCGCTTCTCGCTTCTCAAATCTCAATTCTCAAATCTCACATCTCAAACTTCACAAAGCCCTATCCAAATGCGTATAACCCCCATCCACAAACAAAAGCTGTCCTGTGGTGTGGGAAGAGCGGTCGGAGAGGAGGAAAACAACGGTATCGGCGATTTCTTCTGCAGTGGTCATCCTATTTTCAAAAGGTATCCTTTTTTCAATTTCCTTCAATTTCAGGTTTGGTTTTTCGAAAGTTTCCAGCCAATTTTTATACAAAGGCGTCATTACCTCGGCAGGAATCACTGCATTGACCCGAATACCATATTTCAACAGTTCTACCGCCCATTCCCTTGTAAGTGAAAGTTGCCCGCCTTTGGCTGCGATATAACCGCTTGTATTTCCTTGGCCAGTTATTGCCGTTTTGCTGCCTATATTGACAATACTTCCTTTGGATTTTTTTAAATGGGGAATGGCATAGTGGACCAAATCGTAGTAATGACCAAGGTTTTTCTCAACAGAAGCCCGAAAAGCTTCTGGTGTCCCATTCTCCAAACCAACCCCATCGTTCGATCCTGCATTGTTTATCACCCCATCAATCCTATCAAAAACTTTGACAGCTACCTCAACAGCTTCTTTTGCATCGTTAGGACTTGAAAGCCTTTTGGCAATGTGCAGTGACCTGATCCCTTTGGCAGCGAATTCCTCTGTTAATTTTTTACCTTCTATTTCTGATGGATCAATGATCACCGGAAAGGCACATTCCTCGGCGATGCATCGGCTGATGGCTTCACCAATTCCTTTGGCACCACCTGAAATGAGAAAAACTTTTTGTTGAATGTGGAGGTCCATTAATTTTTTTATTTTAGATGGTTACACGTTAACATGTCAGTGAGTACTTTTCTTATGTACAGGACAGAAGACGGAAGACAGAAGGATTCGTGTTTCTTTGTATCAACCCGAAATTGGATAGATTAAAACCATTAACAACTGGTAACATTGGGTAACAACTTTTGTCTTATTCTAACATAAAACCCAAACTTTTTATAAGACGGATTAACTTTGAACTTTATAAAATCTCGCGGCATTTTCCCCGTAAATAGCTGCTTTTTCATCGGGACTGAAATTATGAAAATAATCGAAAGTAATTTCATAAACTTCCTGATAGGTTGCCGCCAACAGACACACCGGCCAATCACTCCCATACATCAATCTTTTGGTGCCAAAATTTTCATTGATAAAATCCAAGTAGGGCACAAACTGCTCTTTTTTCCAATGGTACCAATTGGCTTCAGTGACCATTCCTGAGACTTTGCACCATACATTGGGCAATTTTGCCATAGCCTTCATCCCCTTACTCCAAAATTCATACTCCCCATTTTTGATGTCCGGTTTGGCCAAATGGTCAATTACAAATGGTTGGTTAGGGAATTTTTTGGCAAAATGATATGCCTTTTCAAGGTGCTTGGGATAAATCAGGATATCATAGGTGAAACCATACTTTTCCAATAATTCGATGCCCTTGAGAAAACGCTTTTCTTCCATGGCCTCAGGTGGCAATGCTTGCAGAATTACCCGAAAACCCGCCAGCTTCTTCTCGTTTTGGTAAACTTCCAATCTTGATTCAAGATTCTCAGATTGTAAATCCACCCAACCCACAACTTTTTTCACCCATAAGTTTTCATTGGCAATTCCCAAAAGGAATTTGGTCTCCTCCTCTGATTGGTCTGCCTGTACCGCAATGCAGCCAACAATTCCTGATTTATCCAATTCCGGTTTCAAATCCTCAGGCAAGAAATCCCGCTGAATGGATTTCATACTTGAATCAATCCAAGCATCCCGTATAGGATCAAATTTCCAGAAATGCTGATGGGAATCGAGTTGCATTTGATTTTAGATTTTAGACTTGAGATTTAAGAATTTAAATTTGGGAAACTGCCTACTGAACACCGAACACTATCGCTTCAAATCATACCTAGCATCCCACTTCTCCCTCGTCCCTTCGTAAATAGACCTATTGGCGAGGGCTACAGAGATGGCGGTTTTTCCGGCGTTGATGACATTGCAACTGGGAAGTTCTTTTGTGTTTAGGCATTTGTAAAAGTCCTCCAGAGCGTAGAAACTTCCATCTCTTGTTGGATTGTCGAGTATTTTAATTCCTTTTTTATCATCAGACCAACTGAGTTTGGTGGCACCAGACACACCATCCACATACTCCGTTACGGATTTATTTTCTGGCTCGGGATAAAAAAATCCTTCATTCGTCAACAGCGATACCATCCCTTTGCTGCCTTTGATTTTGAAGGAATACCCTTCATGTTGGTTGGCACAGGTTGCGCCAAAATTTCCAACCATGTCAGCATTTCCATAACGGATGGCTACTTGTACGTTGTCAAATGTTTCCCTTCCATCTTTGTAAAAATCAATTCCACCGGTACCCATGATTTCGGTGGGGGTAGTATCAAATGCCCAATTGATAAAATCAATTTGATGGGAGAGGAGTTCAGCCACCAAACCGCCGGAATAATCCTTATACATTCTCCAATTGATCTGTCTTTCAAGGTCAGAGGATGGTACAGGTCTTCTCCAATTGTGGTTTCTGTCCCATCTTGCTTCAATTTGTGTTACTTTGCCCAACCAACCATTTTCTATCATTTCCTTAACTTTATAATAAAGCGGGGAATACCTATACTGATGTCCCACCTGAATGGTCTGTTTGGGATATTTTCTTGCCAATTGGTTTAATTGTATTGCCTGATCGATATTGAAGGTCATGGTTTTCTCCAAGAAAAGATCTTTACCCGAATCCAAAACTGCCTTGGCATGTTCAAAATGTAGATAAAGGGGTGTGGCGATCAAAATGACATCCAAATCTTTTTGATCGATCAGACTTCTGAAATCCGAATGAAATTTAATTCCTGTGGGGAATTTCTCTTTTGCTTTATCCACTCGGAAAGAAAGGTTGTCACAAACTGCTTTCACTTGGAATTTGTCGGGCATGGAATTCAAGACTTGATGCAAACCGGAACCGCGGTCTCCATATCCCAAAATACCAATATTATAAGGTTTAGTATTTTCTGAATTGGCCAAACCTGAAACAACGGGAACAGGAATAGTTGCACCTGCTGATAGCAAAGCACTGATCCTTACAAAATCTCTTCTTTTCAAAACAATACTTATTTTGTGGGTTAATTACAGGCTAGGAATTTAGGAAACTTTTTAAGGATTTAAAAAAAGGTTTTTATAAATGGAGTTGCTTGTCCTTGTTACTTCGAGGCACGAGGGATCTCCAAAGATCCTATTAATGCTTATATTGATTATTTCCGAATCCTCGTGAGATGCTTCCTTCTTCAGCATGACGGCCGCTCCGATTTATGTCATTGGTACGGCAGGAGATGTCTAATACCCTTAAACAGAGCGGGTAGATTTCTTTCTACGGTCGAAATGACTAAGGATAAGCACTTTTGGCTATTTAACCCCGACTATTCATATATGGCTACAAGTTCAAAATAGTATACTCATTATTGTAAATAGGATTTGAATTCAGTAAATATAGAAGGACTCAAAATAATCGGACAATTGCTGCCGCATAAGTATTAAAAGTCGGGTAATAGTTTCAAAGATTGGCTAATATTGGAAAAAGAATTATTAAGATGCTGTTTGCTATTGTGGATATTGAAACGACAGGAGGGAATCCAACTCAGGGTGGGATTACGGAAATTGCTGCCTTGGTTCATGATGGTGAGAAAATTGTGGATCAGTTTCATACCCTTATCAATCCTGAAAGATTTATCCCGGGTTTTATCACAGGATTGACCGGTATCGACCAGCAGATGGTTTCGGATGCTCCGGTTTTTTCAGATATAGCTCATAGACTTTTCGAATTTTTGAACGACAAAGTGTTCATTGCCCATAACGTCAATTTTGATTACTCTTTTATCAAGGAATCTTTAAAAAAAGAAGGATACACATTAGATGTACCAAAACTTTGTACAGTACGACTTAGCAGGAAGGTATTTCCAGGCTACAAGTCATACGGTCTTGGGAGGATATGTGAGCAACTGTCCATCAAAATAGAAAACCGACATCGAGCTTATGGAGATGCTGCTGCAACGGCTAAACTCTTTGAAAAGATTTTCAGCAAAAGTCCTGACTTGGTTATTGGCAGTTTGAAAAAAAACAACGGAGAAGGTTTCTTACCACCAAATATCAGCAAAGAGCAATACCTTAAATTACCTGGAGCTACAGGTGTATATTATTTTCATGATGCCAAGGGTCAAGTGATTTATGTGGGAAAGGCTTTGGACATTAAGAGTAGGTTTAAGGGTCATTTTACAGGTAATACCCAAGATTCCGAAAAAACGAGACTCAGGTCAGAAATTCATGATATCAGTTGGGAAGTTACCGGAAGTGAATTTTTGGCATATCTACTTGAATTGCTGGAAATTAGAAGATTGTGGCCGAAATATAACAAAGCCCAAAAGTTCAAATCGAGTTCTTGGGGGCTTTATCAATATGAGGATAGTCGAGGATTTATCCGGTTTCAGGTCGGGAAATCCAACAATGGCTTGTTTCCAATGATTCAATTTGACAACCATTCTGAGGGTTGGAAATTTTTAATGGATAAAGTCAAGGAATATGAACTCTGTCCCAAATTAAGTGGAATTCAAAAGGTACCACATGAATGTTATGATGTAAAAATCGGTATTTGTAAAGGGGCTTGTTGTGGTCAAGAGGAAGCCATTTCCTACAATAAAAGGGCAAAAGAATTTATTACTTTATTGCGAAATCAGACTGGGAATATAATTATCAAGGAAAAAGGAAGATCAACTGCTGAGGAAGCAGCCCTGTATTTTGAAAATGGGATATTTGCAGCCTATGGATTTTTTTCTAAGGAACAAGACTTAAGGAGTGATGCTGAAATTATGGAAAGTTTGAAAAAGGTGAACCAATATCCTGACTCAAAATATATTTTAAGGACTTTTTTATCCAAAATTCCACTTGGACAAATAAAAATGGTCAAATCAGAGGGAAGTTTGTTTTGATAAAGAAATTGACTTGAATACAATCAGTCTTATGAAAGAGGCTAAAAGAAAAGCGGTGAAATCATTTGAGTTCCCACCGCTTTTTTGTTTTACAAGGCTAAAGCTGCCAAGCCAAGTTGCTTTTTAAAAGGATTGATCAGGAATTTCCTTTAACAAAGACTTCTTTAATAGCTTCCAGGTAGCTGAAACCATGACCTTCAGTTGGCTCAATATAATTGCCTTCCAAGTATTCATTCCAGCAACAAATCATGACAGTGTTTCCATTAGTTGCTTTGTATTTTTCAGATTGATTTTGGGCTTCCAATAGTTTGGCTTTGAAGGTAGACTTGTTGCTGATAACTTTATCCTTTTGAGGTTCACTTGGGAAACCTGTTTGTTGGGGCCATGTACCTCCTGCAGGTCTTTGATCCCAACCCATAGCCACCGGGATTTGATATTCAAAATTCTTATCGTCTTTATACATTTCTGACCATTTATCCCAATGGCCTCTATAGGTTGCCCGCATGTCGGTGTAGCTTCTGTTTTGTTTTTCATAAAAACTATGATATAAATAAGAAGTCATGCCTTCAAATCCCATTGACTTTAACCGAGGAACATAATCCTGAAAAAGCATTTTACCGGTATATTTTCCACCTCTCCAAGGTTCCCGAGGATTGTTGGCCTGCCATTTAGTGGGAAGTGCGTAAGGCATTTCGTTTGGCATCATATTTCCAGAAGCCACTGCGATGAATTTGATTCCTTTCAATCCAGCCTTTTGGGCTAGGCTTTTGGACCTGTCCAGCAACTGCTTCATAGAAATACCATAAAAGGCAGCCCTTGATTCCAGATCCTGAGGAAAGTATAAGTAAACAATAGGTCGGCCATCTTCATCTCTCAGATAATCCTTTCTTTTGAAGTAATTATCAATCCACATTTGGGTGATTTTGTCATGTACCTGTAGGTAAAGTTCTTTAGTAGGTGTTTCTCCCTCGTAGTTTCTTCCTGCCGAAATGCTTGCAGGAGATCCTAAGTCTAGCCAAGCCATCCATCTTTCATCACTGTCATCACACCAGTTGATTGCCCATTTCATTTGTTTGGAGGACGGTAATTTTTCATTTTCCTTTAACAATACATCCAACTGTTCTGTCCATTGAGTGATACCTGGAACTGCTACCCTACCATCTCTGCTATTATCCCTTTTCCAGCCATTTGGATAGTAGATTTTGGATTGTGGGCTAAAATTCATGTGATAATAATAGTGTCTTCCATAAAACCAATCATAGGCAAAAAAATCAATGCCATAATCTTTCATATATTCTAACTGTTTTTTTGCCACTTGCGGATCGTCTCTTTTATAAAATCCTTTCAGACTGGGATGGGGTTTTTTTTCCAAAAATGGTCCTTCGTAGGGATACTGATTGTTATAAATTCTGCCTTTTGGGCCCCAAGTTGCTGTGTTGGTGGAATGCCCGCAGTTTTCTCTTCCTGTGAGACAGGCCCAGAAACTATCCACATCCACTTTTGGGTCAGGTGAAAGATTCCAACTTGGCATATAAAAAACACCAACCATATGTTCTTTCTGATTGGATTGGCCTACTATTCTTGAGGTAATTTCTAAATCTTCATTGGCTTTTTCATGATTACTGTCAGTCAAAATGCTTGACTCTTCATCGGAAATATTCTGGCCGTCAGTTGCTGCTTTTTTTTTGACTTCACAGCCATTCGGATCGAGACTCAAAAGTATGATGGAGATAATAAAATATAAAGGGATTTTCATTAGGGACTTTTTAAATTGAGCTTGAATTTAAAGAAGCTTATAAAAATAAAAAAACCGTTACGCTTAAATGTAACGGTTTTTCAATATTATTATAAAATGAATACTATTTTCTCTTTAACGCTTTTTTCGCAGCTTTGACAATATTTTCAGCATTCAATCCATATTTTTCCAATAGTTGGGTAGGAGTACCGGATTCACCAAAAGAATCATTGACACCAATATATTCCAGTGGAGCAGGGTTGTTTCTCGAAAGAACCTGAGCAATGCTATCTCCCAATCCTCCATTGAGTTGATGCTCTTCAGCTGAAACTGCACAACCTGTTTTTGCTACTGATTTCAAAATTGCCTCTTCATCCAAAGGTTTGATGGTGTGGATATTGATGACTTCCGCAGATATGCCTTCTTCTCTTAGCATTGCTTCCGCTACCACTGCTTCCCATACCAAATGTCCGGTTGCAAAAATGGTCACATCATTTCCCTCAATCATGTTCCAAGCTTTACCGATTTCAAACTTTTGGTCAGCAGGAGTAAAGATCGGCCAGCTTGGACGTCCAAACCTGAGGTAAGCAGGTCCAACATGGTCTACCAAAGCCAATGTTGCTGCTTTGGTCTGGTTGTAATCACAAGGGTTGATGACAGTCATATGCGGCATCATTTTCATCATTCCCAAATCTTCGAGAATCTGATGTGTTGCACCATCTTCACCCAATGTCAAACCGGCATGTGATGCGCAGATTTTCACATTTTTATTGGAATAAGCTACGGACTGACGGATCTGATCATAGACCCTTCCTGTTGAGAAATTGGCAAACGTACCTGTAAAAGGAATTTTCCCACCAATAGTCATTCCAGCAGCAATTCCGATCATATTTGCCTCAGCAATGCCTACTTGGAAAAAACGGTCAGGAAATTCCTTTTGAAAGGCTCCCATTTTCAATGACCCGATCAGGTCAGCACAAAGTCCGACCACATTTGGGTTTCTCTTACCCGCTTCTAAAAACCCATCTCCGAAACCCGAACGTGTATCTTTTTTTTCTGTATATGTATATTTTAAATCCAATGTCTTTTCCATCTTAATAGTCTCCGAGTGTTTCTTCTAATTGTCCTAAAGCATTTTCAAGTTCGGCATCGCTTGGTGCTACACCATGCCACTTGTGGGTACCGACCATAAAGTCAACCCCATGACCCATATCGGTATAAAGCAATATCAAAACCGGTTTGCCATTACCTTTTATTTTATTAGCTTCAGCCAAGCCCTCCAAGACAGATTCCATGTCATTTCCTTTTTTGACCTCAATCACTTCCCAACCAAAGGCTTCCCATTTGGCTTTGAGATTCATTAGGTCCATTATTTTCACTGTAGGACCATCGATCTGCTGTCCATTGTAGTCAATGGCTGCAATGAGGTTGTCCACTTTATGATGGGCTGCATACATGGATGCTTCCCATACTTGTCCTTCCTGCTGTTCACCATCTCCCATCATGACATAAACGGATTTTGAATCACCGTCCATCTTTTTTGCTTGGGCAGCTCCGATGGCTACTGAAAGACCCTGCCCCAAAGAACCTGAGGCAATTCTGATTCCAGGAAGTCCTTCATGCGTGGCTGGGTGTCCCTGAAGTCTTGAATTGATTTTTCGGAATGTCGCTAACTCTTCTGGTGAAAAATAACCACTTCTGGCAAGTACGCTGTACCATAATGCAGAAACGTGTCCATTGGAAAGGAAGAAAAGGTCTTCATTCTTTCCATCAAAATTAAATTTGTTATCATGCTTCATTTCATTGAAATAAAGCGCAACAAAATATTCACATAGGCCTAATGCTGCTCCAGGATGGCCTGATTGAACTGCGTGAACCATGCGCAGACAATCTCGCCTTACCTGCGAACAGATTTGTTCGAGTTGTTCAATTGATTTTTTCTCCATTGGGTTAGGTTTATTTTAAAATTTGGTTTGAGTGTTCTTTGGTATTTACTTTTTCTATGATTTCGGATAAAATCCCGTTCTCGTCAATAATGAAAGTCGTTCTGGCAGTCCCCATATATTTTCTACCATACATGGATTTTTCTACCCATGTGCCAAAGGCCTCATGGACTTTCAGATCTTCATCTGAGATCAATGGAAATGGAAGCTCCTGTTTTTCGATAAATTTCTGATGTGATTTTTCAGAGTCAGAACTCACTCCCAATACAATATATCCTGCTTTCTGTAATGCCTCAAAATTATCCCTGAGGTTACAGGCCTGAGCGGTGCATCCGGGAGTATTATCTTTGGGATAAAAATAAAGAACAACTTTTCTGCCTTTAAAATCAGCAAGTTTAATAATGTTTCCATTTTGATCTTTGGCTTCAAAGCTTGGTGCTGGTTTTCCTACTTCTAGTGACATGTTTTTTAAAATTTAGTTTGATGAATTATTTTATCGTAGTGGTATAGCGGGATTCATTGCCTGCCTTATCCCTTACTATTAGTAAAACATCTCCCTTAAAAGGTTGTTTATCTATTTTCTCTGACCAAATGACATTTTGTTTGTGCTCGTAGCGCATTAGCACCCATTTACCGTCCACCATTGCCTCAAAATCCCTAACTCCGGATTTTGCATCTTTGATCACAAACCTCAACTCAGAAGAATTAATCCTGACAGGAACGATTGAGGGAGGTATCTTATCCTCATCTAATACAAAAGTACCAAAATTTCTGGTTTTGAACCGAATGTCATCAGATTCCCACACACCTCCAACAAAAGATTTACGGCCATTTTCAGACTGTTGATAGACATGAATGTTTGTTTTGTCTCCCTGATAGCCTGGATTTCGGAACAGAACTTCCATATTGGCTTGGAGAAATTCACTTGGGCTGTTGATTTTCAAAGCTCCTTTTCCAGCACTCATCTTTTTTTCCAATCTTAGGTAAAGGTCATCCAACAGCGTGTTTTCCAAAAACCTGATCTCCGCGTCTTTATTTGCAAAATTGATTTCTTCCCCGAATGGTATTTTAACAATGGCTTCAGGTCTGATGATCTCGGTACATAAATCTACAGAATCGGGAACTCCATAATCCATGTCCCAAAGATATGTCCTTCTTCCATCCACCGAATAAGCCGGAGGGATCTCCATTTCGAGACTTTTCACGAACACCTTTGCCAAAGTTCCCCATTCCGAATATCCTGTTTGGATCATCATAATATTCCTGTCGAAAGTAATATTGGTGGACTGATTGGCTTTATTAATATTGTTTCCTATATGAACCGGCGATTCTTCTCCTTCTACCAGCATGGTGACGATCCTTGTATTTCCAAAGAAGTCTTTCATGTTAACCTGAAGCTTTTTTCTCTCACCTGTTTTGGCCGATACTGCCCCGGCAGAAATGGAGTCAGGTTCATAGATCTGCATCGGATTATTGGGATATTGATACAGCCTGACAAGGCGGTTTTGTTGAGTATGGGTCAAAAGGAATCGGCCCTTGTTAAAGTCCACATGGTCCACATTTATGCGGTAAAGCGGTTTTTCATCATCTATCAGTTCATAGATTGGAACACCGAAAATGTTGCTGACACCATCCATCTTATCAACTGCATATACTTCAACTCCAACTCTTCCCGATATTTTGATCAGATCAGGCAGGATATATCTCCCACCTTCAATCACACCTGTAAACTCCTGTCTTTGGAATCTTCCGTTGACCCGGGAATCAATATCAAGTGGCTTTAAAGCAATTCTGTAAAGAATGGGAGGGGTTTTGTCCACCACTTCTTTAAATCCAAAAAAGAATGGATCTATAGCCCTGTCCAAACTGTCCCTGATTTCAAAGTGAAGATGGGGGCCGCCTGAACCACCGGTATTTCCACCGTTACCGATTACCTCACCCCTTTTAACAGGTAGAAATTCGGGGTCAGGAAATATTTCCAATTCGTTTTTTTCAGCGAAATACAACTCCTTTCTCATGAAATCCATGATTCTGGGAGAGAAGTTTCTTAAGTGCGCATATACCGAGGATTGGCCATTGAAATGCTTGATGTAAACGACGTTGCCGTAACCAAAAGATGAAACCTTGATGCGGTAAACATAGCCATCGGCAATGGACAAAATGGGTTCTCCATCTACTCCTCCTATTTTGACATCAATTCCGGAATGAAAGTGATTTGGACGTATTTCTGAGAAATTTCCAGATAGCAGGCTTCTTTGACCGGGCTTTACGGGAAAAAGGTAATTGGCCGGGTTTATTTCACCTGATAAAGGCAGTGTATCTAAGGATGATAGATTGACTGCGAACCCAATCACTGGAACTGTAATTCCAATAGAAATTAACAGGAATAAGGAATAGAGGTATTTACTTGACTTCAAAATCCAACAGTTT
>NZ_JBGSXS010000307.1:0-5201 GCF_041751335.1 Aquiflexum sp. | reverse complement strand
GAGTTGATTTTACAGGAAATGAAAATGGATATTTTATTAGGCCTACAGTGGGGCGATGAAGGTAAAGGTAAGGTAGTGGATGTTTTGGCACCCAAATATGATGTAGTGGCCAGATTTCAAGGTGGACCAAATGCCGGGCATACTTTGGAATTTGATGGCATCAAGCACGTACTCCATCAGATACCTTCCGGTATTTTTAGGGAAAACATTCTCAATATCATTGGTAATGGAGTTGTCCTTGATCCTGTGGTTTTAAGAAAAGAAATTGACGGTTTGCATAAATTCAATATTTCTTTTAAGAAAAACCTCTTTGTTTCAAAAAAAGCGACAATCATTATCCCAACACATAAACTGTTGGATGCGGCATATGAAAAGTCTAAAGGTGATAAAAAAATCGGCTCGACTTTGAAAGGTATTGGGCCGACCTATCAGGATAAAATAGGTAGGGTTGCCCTTAGAGTAGGGGATATATTGGCACCCGATTTTGAGGATAGGTACAATGCCCTTGTGGAAAAGCATAAAACCATTCTGTCATTCTATGAATTTGATCTGATTCAATTGCCAGAATTGGAAAAAACATTTTTCGAGGCGGTTGAATTTTTCAGAACATTGAATCTGGTAGACAGTGAATATGAAGTGAATGGCTACTTGGAATCCGGGAAAAGGGTTCTTGCAGAAGGTGCACAGGGCTCATTATTGGACATTGATTTTGGCAGTTATCCATTTGTGACTTCCAGCAATACTATGGCTGCAGGGGCATGCACAGGTCTTGGAGTAGCTCCATCCAAAATTGGGGAGGTTTTTGGAATTTTTAAAGCATATTGTACCAGAGTAGGAAGCGGACCTTTTCCAACAGAACTTTTTGACGAAGATGGAGAAGCCATGAGAAAAGAAGGTAATGAGTTTGGTTCCACTACCG
Source organism: Aquiflexum sp. (assembly GCF_041751335.1). Lineage (GTDB taxonomy): Bacteria > Bacteroidota > Bacteroidia > Cytophagales > Cyclobacteriaceae > Aquiflexum. Next base: position 4,282 of record NZ_JBGSXS010000307.1, on the reverse strand, counting down.
GCAGGCCCAGAAGGTGCGGTTGGATAGATTTACCGGCTTTGAAGTATTCGATCATGATCAATGGGGTGACACAGTTATATATGATGAAGTCAGATGTGCTCAATATTTTTGAAGAAATTAAGATCTGTACACATTATGAATTACCCGATGGTAGCAAAGTGGACAGACTCACTTATGAGTTGAATACCCAAGATGTTAAACCAATCTATAAAACTGTTCCGGGTTGGCACACCTCATTGGCAGAAGCCAGTGAATATGATAAATTCCCAATTGAACTGAGAAATTACGTCAGTTTTTTGGAAGATGCACTCAAAGTACCTATCAAAATGATCTCTGTCGGTCCTGATAGAAAGCAAACTATATTGAGATAATTGAAATCCAGGCCTCCTTTTCGGAGGCTTTTTTGTTTCGAAAACATAAATTTGAATTTTAAATCACCTTCCAAGCTATTCATCATTTTTTTTATTTACTTAAATTCATAATTTCCACTTTTGATTTTAATTATAAAGCGAGGAAAATTAAAACTGTGAATAAAGGAGCGGGTAAAATATTTGAGAGGTTCACTATTTTAGTGATGCTGTTCTTTACATTTTTTATATTTCCTGATTCCAATGCCCAAGTAGGATTCCCTTATTGTGAAGATTTTCAAGATAATTCCACCCAAAGTGCTACTGTGTTCGGTGGAAGTGCCAGATTGCTTCAAGGTGTATTGAGATTGACGGATGCCCAATTAGAGCAGAATGGATATATCTATATCGATATACCTTTCCCATCTGCATTTGGCATCAAGACTTCATTCGAGTTTTTTGTTTATGGGGGAAATGGGGCCGATGGGCTAACAGTATTTTTATTTGATGCAACCACCCCCAATTTCAGTCCAGGTGGTTTTGGGGGCTCACTTGGATATGCCCAAAGAGGACAAACTTCTGGTTTAACGAGGGCATATCTTGGTATAGGACTGGATTCCTTTGGGAATTTTGGTAATTCAGGTGAGGGGAAAATAGGTGGGTTTTTTGGGGGAGGAGATACCCTCTATCCAAATAGCATTGTGGTTAGAGGGGCTGGTTCCGGCTTATCAGGCTATCAGTTTGTTACCGGTAAATGGACAAATAATGAAGGAGCTTTTGGACTTCCTGTTGCAGATAGGTTCCCGCTTGAATCTGGAGGCACTGGTTCAGCTAGGGTGACAGATCCCAATATTCCCGGTTATAGGAAATTATTTATTGATATGGAGCCTCACCCAGGAGGTGTAGGCTATTCCATTTCAGTTGATTTGATGGTGACCACCACTCCCGGAAATCCCCGAATGGTAAAAGTATTCGATAAAACAGATTATATTTTTGAGGCACCTGAGAATTTAAAAATAGGTTTCGCTGCATCCACAGGTGGGCTGACTAATATACATGAAATCAGAAATCTTCAGGTAGAGGTTTCTGATCAGGACAGGCTTGAAAATCCAATAGGTACCGATATAGATGACAAGGCTTCCTGCGAAGGACAGGAAAACACCTATGAAATCACCAGTCAGGAGATAACTCTCCCCAATGAGGGCTCCTCAATAAGATGCCTGCAATTGTATGGCTCATTGGATGAGATAGAAGCCGAGGCAGATGATATTTGTTCCCAAGGCAGGTGTAGACCCGAAAACCGGGAAATGGTTTTGCCACAGGGTACTTTTAGGGCTGCTGATGAAGGTGGCAGCTTTACTTTTTTTCCAAATATTGGATTTGTAGATGAGACTGTCGAAATATACTATACTATCACAGATAATTATGGTAAAACTTCTTCAGGGAATTTTATCCGCCTTTTGATTCAGGAATCCCCAGAACCGGTAAAAATTATTGGACAGGGACTCGATGAAAATGAGGAGGAAATTAGATTATGTGAAGGCGATGGGATTTTGCTCAGTGCAGTTGGTGAAGAAGTCTATGTCAGATTTGAATGGTTTAAGGATGGGGTATTGATCCCGGATTCAAATTCTGCCGGATATTTTGCAATAGAAGCTGGTGAGTATACTGTTACTGCATATAATTCAAAAAGCTGCCCTACAGAATCAGGAACATTCTTACTCATCAATCCTGCTTTTCCAAATTTGAGAATTGAAGACCCTGTGGTAGGATGTACTCCGGGAATGACCTTGGATGTAAGGAATTTTATTTTAGACCACAATGAGAAGGATTTTGATTACAGATTGGAAAATCCCTTAGGTCAGTTTTTGGTCAATGATGAAATGGCTTCTGTTGGTTTATCCGGATTCTATAGTATTAGTGTGAAACATAAAGACCTGGAATGTTGGTCTGAACCTGTTAATTTTGAATTGATTATTGTAATGGAGTCTCTGAATTCAAGGTTTGAATATGAAGTGGATGGAACAGGTATCACAGGTGATGAAGGAGGAGGGATATTTATCGATGACCCTATCCGGTTCAATGATCTATCCACAGGTGGTGCGATTGCTTGGAATTGGGATTTTGGTGATGGCAATTCAAGCAGTGAGCAATCTCCTGTTCATGTTTTTGGAAAAAAAGGAAATTTTCTGATCAAGTTGACAGTCACCAATGAGTTAGGGTGTGAAGATACTTTGGAGATGGAGCTTCCATTAACACAGTCATTTAGAGTGATGTTCCCAACAGGATTTACACCTACCTTATCTGAAAATCAATTCTTCAGACCAAAAACAAAAGGAATCATAAAAATGGAACTGTTGATTTTCAATCTTTGGGGAAATATGCTTTTCAGGACGGTAGATATCAATTCGGATGGATGGGATGGAAGAGTGAATGGGGAATTAATGCCTTCCGGAAATTATGTCTACAGGATCAATATGGAATCTATAGATGGTGATAGTATTGAGGAAAGCGGGAAATTTATTTTGATCAGATGATATGAAAAGATTTATATTATTGATCATGTTGGTGTTTGTTTTTGGACTATCTCAGGCTCAGGATGTTCAGTTTTCACAATTTTATGCTTCTCCTCTATTCCTAAATCCTGCATTTGCCGGAAGTTCTGAAATGACAAGATTGGGTTTAAATTTCAGAAACCAATGGCCATCTTTAGATCAGACTTTTGTTACATTTTCAGCTTATGCTGATCACTTTATAATCGAAAAAAATTCAGGAATTGGCATCATCATAAATGGAAGCAGGGAGAGTTTGGCAAATCTGCAAAACACAGAAGTCGGCCTGGTATACTCTTATAGGGTAAGGTTGGGGGAATCAGGATTTTTACATCTGGGTATTCAGGGTAGTTGGGCGACAAGGTCAGCCAGTTTTGATGAAGTAGTGCTCAGTACCCAATTGGATATCAATCGAGGAGTTGTTATTCCTGGTGGAAATGGTGGAGCAATTCCTGACGATAGACAGCGGAGTTTTGCAGATTTTCATTCAGGTATGCTTTACTATAATGATAAGTTTTGGTTTGGTGTTTCCGGACATCACCTTACACAGCCTAATATTTCCTATTTGGAATTTGACAGGGATGTACTCCCAATCAGGTATTCTACCCATGGAGGTGTAAAATTTGATCTGACACCGGGTGGTATCAATGATTATTTCAACAATACCCAACAGGAGCGGACTTTCTCTTTGGCTTTTAATTACAAAAGGCAAGGGTTATATGATCAGCTGGATTTTGGAATGGAGCTGTATTTCGAACCGGTAATTCTTGGACTTTGGTATAGGGGATTTCCTACCCGAATTGGTTTGCCAAACAATGAAGCATTGATAGGTCTGATAGGTTTTTCTCTTCAAAATGGAGTTGATCTTGGATATAGTTATGATTTTACCCTTTCTAAGTTGGGTTGGAGGAATTCCGGGGGAGCACATGAAGTATCTCTGAGGTATTCCTTTGTTGATCAATTTCTGAAAAGGAATTCCCGTAAACGAATACCGACATTTAGATATTGAAATTTTTTACTTCAGTTTTACATTTTTTCTCCTTGAAAATCAGTGCACTTTATCTTTTTGTTAAATTATTTGCTGATATGCTTTTGCAAATGAGAAAAAGTGTTGCACCTTTGCAATCCCAAACGACGGGCACCTAAGTCAAAATCTCCCCATTTATTCGGATTGATAGATTCAAATACAGAAAATAAAAAGTTTATTTTATAAATCTGTTTTTGAAAGAATAAAATTTTGAATTACCTTTGCAGTCCTGTTCTGAGTAATGGGTTTTAAAGATGCCGGAAAAAGTTCTGGTTGATAAGATTTACCACGGGATAATTGATCCTGACATTTCCTTTTTAAAAGGGAAAAAGTTCATTGAAATGTTGAAGACGAAA